>JAZKJM010000004.1 GCA_040384265.1 Pseudomonadota bacterium
CTCAAAATCTTGTATCCTCACGGGTGTGCCGGTTCGAGTCCGGCCCGGGGCACCATAGTCGAAATTGGTTTTATCGCATTGTGCAGGCTTGCTCGCGCCCCATCGGGCCTTGATGCGTGGGCATAAGTCCCCTAAGATCGCGGCGTATGCAATGGATGAAAAAACTGTTTATCGTGCTCGCGGCGTGCATCCTGTTGGTGGCGGGCGTCCTGTATGCGACGGCCGATAGCCATTATCCGGCGTTGCAGGATGGGGATTTGATTTTCCAAACATCGACCAGCAGCCAGTCAACGGCGATACTTGTCGCGACGGCGAACCGGTTTACCCATATGGGCATGATCAACATGGTGGGGAAGGATATCGTCGTGATCGAAGCGGCGGGAACAGTGAAGGAGACGCCGCTCGCACAGTGGGTGAAGCGTGGCCTGTTCGAGCGCGTGGCTATCTATCGTGACCCAGCGCTGACACCGGCGCAGGCAAAGCAGATTATTGCGGCGGCGAAAGGGTATTACGGCAAGCCGTATGATCTGTTCTTTTCGTTCCATAACGATGCGATTTATTGCAGCGAACTGCCTTATCTGGCGTACCGGAAGGCAGGCATTACGATTGGTACGGTGCAGAAAATAGCCGATCTGAATTTTGATAATGCCCCGGTTCGCAAGCTGATTGCGCGACGCTGGCAGCGTCACGCTGAGTGCCAAGCGAAGCATTATGATTTTGCACAATGCTATGACTATATTCTGCATCAGGAGCTGGTAACGCCTGCAAGCATTGCCAAGGATGCACGGTTTACGAAAATCTATTCCAACTACCCGTTTTAGCATGTGAAGCACTGAGTAATGTTTACGGGATGCAGCACCATGATGCATGAGCAGATACGAGAGGCGCACGGGTGGTTGCGGCAAGGCGAGGCGCTGAAGGCGCGCCAGCTGTTGCGGCAAGTGCTGAAGGCGCAGCCGCAGGCGCCGGAAGTGCTGTGCCTGTTGGCGCAGGCGGAGCGCAAGCTGCAGCACCATGCGGAAGCGGTGCTGCTGATGAAAAAATGCTGCGCACTGTCGCCGGCGCTTACCTACCGCGAGCATCTTGGGTTGGCGCTGCTATTCAGCCAGCTGGGCAGCAACATGGCACCCGCGATGGAATGTTTTGCCGCAGTGCTGGCGGCGCAGCCAACGGCCTATGAGTCGGCGATGAACCTGCTGGGCCTCGCCGCGCGCAACGGCATGCCCGGTGACATGGTGCGCGCTGTGCTGCCGCTGTTGGCGCTGCCGCTGAACGATGCGCAGCGGGCGCGGCTGGATGCGTATCTCGCCATCGCGGCCTATCTGGAACATGATCTGTCGCGCGCGGCGGCGCATGCGCAAGAGGCGCTGGTGCGCCGTGCGGTGGCCTATGATGCGCAGGGCAAACCGCTGGCGAGCGACCTTGTCTATTTGATTATCTATGCCGAGTTTGTGAGCGACCTGCTGGCATTCCGCGCGGCACACCCGGCGTTGTATGCGCCGGTGGTGGCGGCGAAGCGGCTGCATGTGGTGGGCGAAAGCCACTGCCTGGCCCCGGCCCATTTGCAGGTGCGTGGCCATGGGGTGGTGCCGCATTGGCAGATGGGGACGAAGGCCTATTTCCTCACCGCGCCGGTGGGGGAGAGCTATCAATACGGGCTGCTGCAGATGGTGCGGGCGATTGCGCCGGAGGAACCCATGGTGCTGATGTTCGGCGAGATCGATTGCCGACCATCCGAGGGATTCATGGAGCATATGCTGCGCGACCCGGCCTACGATATGCAGCGCGGGATCGAGGCGGTGACGCAGGGCTATGCGGCATTTGCGGCGCGGCTGCAGCGCAAGCGCACCGGGGCGGCGTGGCTGTGCGGGGTGCCTGCCCCCATCCGCGCGGTGATGGCGGCGTTGCCGCTGGCCGAGCATGCGCGCTTCACGGGGATGATTGCGGCGTTTAACCGTTCACTGGCGCAGGCGGCGCAGGCGCGGGGATTGCGCTTCCTCGACATCCATGCCATGACGGTGGGCGAGGGCGGCTGGGCGCGCGATGGCGTGCATCTGGATGCGGTGCATCTCTCGCCTGCGCTGTTGCACACGGCACTGCAGGCATGCGTGGAATGAACGACGAAAAGGAATAGCCATGGACGACGAAACGAAAGACAGCAACGGCACCGTGCTCAAGGACGGTGATTCGGTGACGCTGATCAAAGACCTCAAAGTGAAGGGCGCCAACGCCACCCTTAAGCGCGGCACGATGGTGAAGAACATCCGCCTGACGTTTAATCCGGAAGAGATTGAGTGCAATGCCGAGAAAATCAAAGGGCTGGTGCTGCGCACCGAGTTTCTGAAGAAGGCGAATTAAAGCGCCAGTTCCCATGTTTCGCCCCTGAGCGTCGCGCCGAAGAAGGCGCTTTCTTCCTCGTGGGCGAGTTCCATGCCCAGTTTCTGGTAGATGCGGCGGGCGCTGGTGTTGCTGGCGGTGGTGAACAGGGTGATGCGCGCATACCCCTTGCTGCGTGCGAACTGGATCGATTTTTCGAGCAGTTTGGTGGCCAGCCCCATGCCGCGCGCGGCGGGCTCGACATAGAGCAGGCGCAGCTTGGCGGTGGTTTCATCGGCGCGGATGAGAAAGAGCGAGCCGAGAATCTGCCCATCCTGCTCGACAATCCAGCTGCGCTCCCATTCAGGCTGATATTTCTCGACGAAATCGGCCATGATATGGGCGACGAAGGCCTCAAAACGCTCATCCCAGCCGAATTCGGGCGCCATCACCGCGCCGTGGCGGTGGATGATCCAGCCCGCATCACCGCTGCGCAATTGGCGGAAGATGACGGGGGCCGCCGGCGTGCCGTCGAGGATGGATTGCACGCGATCCATCGCCGCCACCAGCTGGTGGCGTTTGGCAGGGCTCATGGGGGCGACGAGGCCGCCGATATGGCGGTTGACCTTATCCTCCAGCGTTGGCAATTGCTTGAGGCCGTGGGCGGAGAGGGACAGATGGAGCTGGCGCTTATCCGCCGCCGAACGGGTGCGTTTGACCATCCGCTTGCGCGCCAACCCCGCGATCAGGCGGCTGAGATAGCCCATATCCATCGATAATTCCTGCGCCAGCATGCTGGCGGTGATGCCCGGTCGACGGGCCAGCTCGTGCAAAATGCGGCATTCGGGCAGGTTGTAGGGGCCGTTGAGATAGGTCGCATCCAGCACGCCCAGATGCTGGGAGTAAAACCGGTTGAAGCGCCGGATGGCGTCGATATCGGGGGTGATGTCCATATTCATTGACGTAATCAACTAACTATTTGTTGATGTCAACTACATTTGCTTTTCCTGCGTTGTGCCAGTTGACGTGGGCCGCGCACTGGTCTAATTTGAATTTTCAGGAGATTTTTACATGACCGCACGCACTGCCCGCGTTGAACGCGCGACGAAAGAGACCAATGTTTCCGTTGAGGTGAATCTCGATGGGACGGGGAAATACGACATCTCGACCGGGATCGGGTTTCTCGACCATATGCTCGAGCAGCTGTCGCGCCATAGCCTGATCGATATCACGCTGAAAGCGAAGGGTGATCTGCATATCGATTTCCACCACACGACGGAAGATACCGGCCTTGCCATCGGCAAAGCGGTGGCGGATGCGCTGGGGGAACGGCTTGGCATCACGCGCTTCGGCTCCGCCCTGTCGCCGATGGATGAAACGCTGACACGCGTGGCGCTCGACCTGTCGGGCCGCCCGTATTTCGTGTGGAAGGTGGAGTTCAGCAAAGACAAACTGGGCGATATGGACACGGAATTATTCCGCGAATGGTTCCAGGCGTTTGCGAGCCAGGCGGGCACCACGCTGCATATCGAGAATCTCTATGGCATCAACAACCACCATATTGTCGAGAGCTGCTTCAAGGGCCTCGCCCGGGCGCTGCGCGAGGCGATTGCGATCGACCCGCGCAAGGCGGATGCGGTGCCTTCGACCAAGGGCGTGTTGACCAAACACTAGCGGATGCAGCGCGCATCACGGAGCATGAGCATGTTCGGACCATCGGAAAAGACCTTCACCGTGTATGAAAAACCCGAAGCGGCAGAGCCGACGGATCGGGTGGTGCTGGTGCGCGAGGGGTTCTCGTTTTGGGCGTTTGCACTGCATATCCTCTGGCTGCTGGGCAACCGCTTGTGGTTGGTCGCACTGGGCTATGTGGTGGCGATGGGGCTCATTGTTGAAGTGGGCGGCATGCTGCAGGTGTCAGCGATTTCTATCGGCATTTTGCAGGCCGGGTTGCAGGTGCTGCTGGGCTTCAACGCCTATGACCTGGAAGCGATGACGCTGCGCCGCAAGGGCTACCGCTTCGCCGGGGTGATTGTGGCGGAATCGCCGATGCATGCGCAGCGGCGCTATCACGAATTCGCGGCCTGACATGCGGGTCGCCATCATTGATTGCGGTGCCGGGAATTTGCATTCCGTGCGCAAAGCCATCGCCACGCAGCTGCCTGCAGGCGCGACGCTCGACGTAGTGACGGATGCGGCAGCGATGGCAAATGCGACCCATATCGTGTTGCCGGGGGTGGGGGATTTCGCGGATTGCATGCAGGGCTTCACGGCGCTGCCGGGCATGCGCGCGGCGGTCGAGGACGCGGTGCTGGTGCAGAAAAAGCCGTTCCTTGGCATTTGTGTCGGCATGCAGATGCTGTTTGAGCGCGGTCACGAACATGGCGACCATGCCGGGCTTGGCTGGTTCGATGGGCAGGTGCGCCTGATCGCACCAACGGATGACAGCCTGAAAATTCCGCATATGGGCTGGAACCGGCTGCAGGTCGCGGATGCGACGCACCCGTTCCTTGCCGGGATCGACCAGGGTGCGTTCGTTTATTTCGTCCATTCCTATGCTGCAACGCAATGCAACCCCGCAGAGGTGCTCGGCATGGTTGACTATGGGGGGGATGTTGTGGCACTCATCGCCCGCGATAACATTGTGGGCACGCAATTCCATCCGGAAAAGAGCCAACGCGTGGGCCTTGCGATGATACGAAATTTTTTGGGTATGTGATATGCCAACTGCAACTGACGCAAAATCCGTTCCGCATAAACTCAGTGTCGAAAAGAAAACGACGCTCAGCGATAACGACCTCAACGAGCTGTCGATTGCGACCGAGGATGCCATCACCGACGGCATCGGTTTCAACTGGATGACGCCGCCGATGCGCGAGACGATCGAGAGCTACTGGCGCGGGGTGATGATGGTGCCCACCCGCAGCCTGTTTGTCGCCAAGCTCGATAATGCCATCGCCGGGTCGATCCAATTGCTGCGGCCGAGCAAGTCGAAGGAAACTTCGGCGTTTGCGGCGACTATCGAGGCGCATTTCGTGGCCCCCTGGGCGCGTGGGCATGGGCTTGCGCCGATGCTGCTCGAAGCCGCAGAACGCGAGGCGGCCAAGGAAGGGTTTGCCGTCATCAACCTGTCCGTGCGCGAGACGCAGGCGCGGGCGCTGGAAGTGTATCGCACCCATGGTTATCTCGAATGGGGCACGATGCCATATTATGAATTCGTCAATGCCAGCATGGTGTCGGGGCATTTCTTCTATAAAAAACTCGAACCGATTTCGAACCTGATATGAAACTTTACCCCGCCATTGACCTGAAAGACGGCAACTGCGTACGCCTGTTTCGCGGCGATATGAAAGCCGCGACGGTGTATCACGAGGACCCCAGCGCCCAGGCGCGCCGCTTCGAGGCGGCCGGGTTCGATTACCTGCATGTGGTCGATCTTAACGGCGCGGTCAGCGGTGCGACGGTGAACCGGCCGGTGGTTGAGCGCATCCTCAAAGCGGTGACGATGCCGGTGCAGCTGGGTGGCGGCATCCGCGACCGGGCGAATGTGGAAACATGGCTGGAAGCAGGCGTTAGCCGCGTTATCCTTGGCACGGCGGCGGTGAAAAATCCGGCGCTGGTGAGGGAAGTGGCGCGCGCCCATCCGGGCAAAATCGCGGTCGGGATCGATGCGCGCGGCGGCATGGTGGCTGTTGAGGGCTGGGTGAAAGCCTCGACCATGCGCGCGGTCGATCTGGCGCTGTTGTTTGAGGATGCGGGCGTGTCGGCCATCATCTATACCGACATTGCGCGTGACGGCACGTTGGAAGGGCCCAACCTCGATGAAACCGTGGCGCTCGCCAAAGCGATTTCGATTCCCGTGATTCTTTCGGGCGGCATTGGCTCGATGGATGATTTGCGCGCGGTGAAGGCGCAGGCGGCGTCGGGCATCGAGGGCATTATCATTGGCCGCGCCTTGTATGAAAACACCATCCAGCCGTACGATGCGCTGGCGCTGATGGCCGAATAATGGCCTTCCCGGTGCGCATCATTCCCTGCCTCGATGTCACCGGCGGCCGGGTGGTAAAGGGTATCAATTTCCTCGATCTGGTGGATGCCGGCGACCCGGTGGAACAGGCCCGCGGCTATGACGCGCAGGGCGCCGATGAGCTGTGTTTTTTGGATATTACGGCGACGTCTGACAATCGCGGCATCTTGCACGATATGGTGGATCGCGTGGCGCAGCATTGCTTCATGCCGTTCACGGTAGGCGGCGGTGTGCGCGAGCTGAACGATATTCGCACGCTGCTGCTTGCGGGCGCGGATAAAGTCTCGATCAATTCCGCGGCGGTGACGCGGCCGGAATTCGTGCGCGAGGCCTCGCAAAAATTCGGCGCGCAATGCATCGTGGTGGCGATCGACGCCAAGCGCGTGAGCGACGGAAAATGGGAGATTTTCACCCATGGCGGCCGCCGCCCGACCGGCATCGACGCAGTCGAGTGGGCAGTGCGGATGAGCGAATATGGTGCGGGCGAATTGCTCGTCACCTCGATGGACCGCGACGGCACCAAGGATGGGTATGACACCGACCTGATCGCGCAGATTTCGCGCAAAACGCGGGTGCCGGTGATTGCGTCGGGCGGTGTGGGTGCGCTGCAGCATTTTGCCGATGGCGCGCGCGCCGGGGCGACCGGCCTGCTTGCGGCAAGCGTGTTCCATTTCGGCCAATTCACGGTCGCGCAGGTGAAAGACGCTTTATCCGCGCAGCAGATTGCGGTAAGGAAGACAGTATGAGCGCATTTGATTATCTGGATACGGTGGTTGCCACCATTGCAAGCCGTGTTGGCGGCGACCCGAAACTGTCGCACACCGCCAAGCTGCTGAAGAAGGGCACGCCGCGCATCGCCAAAAAACTGGGCGAGGAAGCGGTCGAAACCGCGATTGCCGCGGTGCAGGGCAACAAGCCCGAGACGATTGCCGAAAGCGCCGATATGCTGTTCCACCTGCTGGTGCTGTGGCAATCCATGGGCATTGCGCCTGCCGAGGTGATGGCCGAGTTGGAGCGCCGCAAAGGCGTGAGCGGCCTTGCCGAAAAAGCCGCGCGGGTCGAGCCGTAATGGCCTATGATGCAAACAATGTGTTCGCCAAAATCCTGCGTGGCGAGATTCCCTGCGCGCGGGTTTTCGAGAATGCCTTTGCGCTCGCCTTTCATGATATTGCACCGAGCGCCCCGCAGCATATCCTCGTGATTCCCAAAGGCGCGTACCGGCATTATGCCGATTTCATCGCTCGCGCTTCGGCTGCAGAAGTGCAGGGTTTTTTTGCCGCCGTCGGCGAAATTGCTGCGCAGCAATCGCTTGGGGATTTCCGCCTCATCAGCAATAACGGTGAAGGGGCGGGCCAATCGGTGCCGCATTTTCACGTTCACCTGCTTGCCGGCAAACCGATGGGCGCGCTGCTGGGCGAGTGACCGCCACGGCGCTAGCGGATACATACACAGGGCTAGCGTTGCGGTTGAATCTCGATCACAGGCAGTGTAGGCCCATGGGCATAACCCCCAACCCATTATGGCCCTATGACCAGTTCCGCCCAGCTTACCACCTGCATGCAATGCGGCCACGCGCCAATGGTACAGTTACACTCTTTTGCTGCGTTCATGGAACGCCTGCGCACGGTGGCCGATAGCCGCCGCGGGATGCAGGCGTATCTCGAAGCAAATCCGGATGCGGCGTTTGAGGCGTTTGTGGCATGCGGCAACTGCCGGGTGATCCGAATCCACCCGACGCCGACAGGCGCGGTGCTTGGGCGGTTTTATACCCATTACAGCGGCAATGTGGGCTATGCGAACAAGAGCGCCTCCAAAACCCGCCGCGCCACCAAACGCATCGCCATGCTGACGAAACAGACGGGCGCGGTGGCCGGGGCACGCTTCCTCGATGTGGGGTGTAATTTGGGTTTCGCGGTCGAAGCGGCGCGGCTTGGCGGCTTCAGCGCCACCGGCATCGAGATCGGCACACAGGCGGTGGAGCAGGCGAAAACGCTGTTTCCTGAGAACCGTTTTATCGCCACCACGGCGGAAGAATTTGCGCAAACCGGCGAGCGGTTCGATGTGGTCTATTGTGCGGAAGTGATTGAGCATGTGCCGGATGTGCGCGCCTTTGCACAGGCGCTCGCGCAGCTGGTGGCGCCCGGCGGCACCCTGTTTCTGACCACCCCGGATGCCGGGCATTGGCGGCGCAACCGTAACTTCCTCGCCTGGTTGGAGGTGAAACCGCCCGAGCATGTGAACTGGCAGACCCGCCAAAGCTTAGCGATGCTGTTCATGGCGCTGGGCTTCGAGCGGCCACGCTTCCGCTTCAACCTGAAGCCGGGGATCAAAATGCTCGTGAAGCGGGCGGCTTAGGGCATTCTTATTCCTATCACTCTATGCCCACAACCACCGTTGTCACCCCGGCTTTATGCCGGGGTCCATCTTCCTTGCGATGATAACAGGTGGACCCCGTCATGCGACGGGGTGACAGGCTGGTGGTATCAATCAGCAATGATCTAACGTTGCCCTAACAGCCGCGCGGTTTCGTGCAGCGGCAGGCCCACCACATTGCTGTGCGACCCGGAAATGAACGGGATGAACGCGGCCGCGCGGCCCTGGATGGCATAGCCCCCGGCCTTGCCGCGCCACTCATCGCTCTGGATATACGCCTCGACCATCGGCGTGGTCAGCTGGCTGAATTTGACCGTGGTGGTGACGGCCTTGTGGCGCTGCTTGCCCGCCGCATCAATCACGCAGACGCAGGTGATCACGCGGTGGCGGCGGCCGGAAAGCAGGGCGAGGCACTGGCGGGCGGTGGCTTCATCCTCCGCTTTGGGCAGGATGCGGCGGCCAAGCGCGACCACCGTATCCGCGCTGAGAATGGCGGTTCCGGTCTGCCCGGCGGCGACTTTGCGCGCCTTGCCGCACGCGATGCGGATGGCATAGGCCAGCGGTAGCTCGCCGCTCAGCGGTGTTTCATCGATATCCGCCGGAATGATGGCCGATGGGGCAATGCCCAGCAGCGCCAACAGCTGCACCCGGCGCGGCGATGCGGAAGCAAGGATGAGGGGGGATGGGGTCATACGCGCTGGATTGCCATGTTGCGGCGATTATCGCAATGGGGAAATGAAGGGCAGCGATTGTGTAAGCGAGCCGGGCGAGCGAGCCATCAGCCAGCGGAGCAACCAACGACTACTTCTCGCGGAATTTGATGCGGCCTTTGGAGAGGTCATACGGCGTCATTTCGACGATAACTTTATCGCCGGCGAGCACGCGGATGCGGTTTTTGCGCATGGAGCCGGAGGCGTGCGCGAGTACCTCGTGGCCGTTTTCCAGCTTCACCTTGAACATGGTGTTAGGCAGGACTTCGGCAACGATGCCTTTAAATTCGAGGAGTTCTTCTTTGGTCATGGCGCGGTGTATAGCAAGCGTATGGCCGAAGGCCAAGCGAATTCTTGATTCCTGACTACCCATGGTGAAGCGGGACCCCGTCGTGCGACGGGGTGACAGTGGGAGGGGACTCTCGGTGTGGGACAGTAGTATGGGTTGCGCTCCGCGCGCCGGATCCCGGCACAAGGCCGGGATGACAATGGAGAGGGTGGGGTGCTACGAGGGAACAGGAAAGAAAATGGATAGCACTCATTTAGCCGTGCGCAGCGCGACGGCGCGAAGCCGGAGCGTCAGCGAACGAGGGGGAGCGGTAGCTGGGGGCGGCTTTGCCCCCACGCGGCAAAGCCGCTAAGCAACAAGACGGCGCCCAGCGCTTTCCCAGTTATTTAATGTGGAGAACACATATCAACGTAAACAACCGCCGCGCCGTGGCGAAATCCATGGTGAGGTCGTCGGTGAGTTGGGTTTGCAGCATTTCGGAGCCTTCGTTATGGACGCTGCGGCGGGCCATATCGAGGGTTTGTAAGCGGTCGGTGGCGGAGTGCTTGATGGCGTCGTAATAGCTTTCGCACATCATGAAATAATCCTTGATGACGCCGCGGAAGGCGTGGACGGCGACGATGATGCTGTGGGCGCGCGCGTCGCTATCGGTGAAACGCAGGGTCAGCCGGTTGTCGCGCACGCTGATGAAAAGGTCATACGGCGCGGTGAGCTCAGCGGCGTGGCGCAAGGTGACATCGTTGCTGTGGATGATATCGGTCAGCGCGACGCGGCGCTCATGCTCGACCTCGGCGGAACGGCGGATGATGCTGGCATCGTCGAGCGTGACGCTGCGGATGCTGGGGCTGCTCATGTGCGCAGGCGCAGCGACAGGGCGTGGGCGTGCAGCCCTTCGGCATCGGCAAGGGTGGCGGCGGGGGCGAGCAGGGAGGATTTCTCCGGCGCGCCGATGAGGCTGGTGCGGTTCACGAAATCAAACACCGAAAGGCCCGACGAGAACCGTGCGGCGCGCGAGGTGGGTAGCACATGGCTTGGGCCCGCGATGTAGTCACCCATCGCCTCGGGCGTGTGGCGGCCGAGGAAAATGGCCCCGGCATTGCGCACATGCGGCGCGAAGGTTTCTGGCGCGTCGATGGCGAGCATGAGATGCTCCGGCGCGATGTTGGCGATGATGGGCAGGGCCTCGCTCAGGTGATCGACCGTGATGATGCCGCCGTGATTATCCCACGCCGCGCGTGCGATGCCTGGGCGCGGCAGCACGCCGAGCAGTTGCTCGATTTCAGCGGCGACGCTATCGGCGAAATGGCGGTCGGTGGTGATGAGGATGGATTGGGCCATTTCGTCGTGCTCGGCCTGCGCCATCAGGTCGGCGGCGATCCATGGCGGCGGGTTTTTGGCATCGGCAACGACGAGGATTTCCGATGGCCCGGCGATGGTGTCGATGCCGACATGGCCGTAAACCTGGCGTTTTGCCTCGGCGACATAGGCATTGCCGGGGCCGACGATTTTGACCACCGGGGCGATGGATTCGCTGCCATAGGCCAGCGCGGCAACGGCTTGCGCGCCGCCGACGCGGTAGATTTCATGCACCCCGGCGAGTTTGGCCGCGACCAGCACAGCCGGGTTGATCACGCCATCCGGCGTTGGCACCACCATGACGATGCGCGCCACACCCGCAACAACGGCAGGGATCGCGTTCATCAGCACGGAGGAGGGGTAACTCGCCTTGCCGCCGGGCACATAGATGCCGACGGATTCGAGCGGCGCATATTGCCAGCCCAGGGTGATGCCGGCGTCATCCACATACTGGTGGTTGGTCGGCATTTGGATGGTGTGGTAGGCGCGGATGCGCTCGGCGGCGAGCGTCAGCGCGGCGATGACACCCGCGTCGCAGTCGCGGTGGGCGGTGGCGATTTCATCATCCGTGATGGCGAGATTTGTGATGTCCAGCCGGTCGTATTTCTTGGTGTAGTTGATGAGCGCCGCATCGCCGCGGCTGCGCACATCGCCAAGGATGATTTTGACGATATGGGTCACATCCGCCGCGTTGGCATTGCGCGAATCCAGCAGCGCCTGCAGGTTGGCGGCGAAATCACTGTCGGAAATATGGAAGCGTTCGGTCATGCTAAGGCCTCGCGGAAGGCATCCAGAATCGGCCCGATTTCGGCATTGCGGGTTTTGTAGGAGGCGCGGTGGACGATGAGGCGGGAGGAAATATCCATGATTTTTTCGACCTCGACCAGCCCGTTGGCTTTGAGCGTCGCACCGCTACTGACGAGATCGACAATCCGCTCGGACAGGCCGATGGCGGGGGCCAGTTCCATCGCGCCGTTGAGGTGGATGCATTCGGCCTGCACGCCGCGCGCGGCGAAATAGCGCCCGGCAAGGCCCGGATATTTGGTGGCGATGCGCACATGGCTCCAGCGGGTCGGGTCGTCCTTCTGGGCGAGATGGGCGGGCTCGGCGACGGACAGGCGGCAGGTGCCGATGCCAAGATCGAGCGGCGCGTAAAGGTCGGGGTAATTGAATTCCTCGATCACGTCGCTACCCGCAACCCCCAGCTGGGCGGCGCCGTAAGCGACGAAGGTGGCGACATCGAACGAGCGGACGCGGATGATTGATAGGCCATCGATATTAGTGGCGAATTTCAGCGCGCGGTCGTTGCCATCGAAGAAGCTTTTTTCGGGCGTGATGCCAACGCGCGTGAGCAGCGGCGACAACTCATCGAAAATGCGGCCTTTCGGGATGGCAAAGACAAGCGGAGACGTGAGGGTGATGGTCATAGGGGCGGAAATATAACTCAGATTTTTCTGATTTTCCAGCGTTTAGTGCGGTGCAGCAATGGGGGCATATATGCATAAAAAGACGCGGTTAGCAGTTGCGTACTCTGGGGCGTTCCGATAAACTGTACGGATAGTAAGCAGGGATGGCTGGTAAATACATGGGAAACATGAAGAATATGCGAACATCTTCGATGCGCGCCTTCAGTCTGGTTGAACTGTCGATTGTGCTGGTGATTCTTGGGCTGATCGTCGGCAGTATCCTTTCCGGGCGCAGCCTGATCCGCGCATCGGAATTGCGTGCAGTTGGCACCGAATATGGCCGCTGGGTGACGGCGACGCATACGTTTCGCGACAAATATTTCGGGCTCCCGGGCGATCTGGCCAATGCTACCATGGTTTGGGGCAAGGATAACGTGAAATGTACCGGCGACACCGGCACGACGACCGTACCTGGCACCTGTAACGGCAATGGCGATGGTAATATCTATATCAACAGCGCCACGACTGGCGCCACTGGGGAAATGTTTCAATATTGGAAGCAGCTGGCGCTTTCCGGGCTGATCGAAGGCACCTATAGCGGCGTCAACACGGGGGATGCGGATACGGCGACCATTGGCACGAATGTCCCCGCGTCTAAGTTGAACCAGGCGGGCTGGACAATGGCTTACGGCAGTATTATTGTCGCTGGCCCGGCAGCGCTCAACGTAGATTACAACTCCAACCTATTCATATTTGGTCAGAACAATGTGAGTAATGAGCCGACGACGAACATCACGCTTTCGCCGGAAGAGGCGTGGAACATTGATACCAAGATGGATGACGGCAAGCCCGGTCGTGGGCGTATCATCGGTCTGCGGTGGGCCCTTTGCACAACCGCTGCGGCCAACACCGATCTGGATTCGGCCTACCTGCTTAATAATGGTGGCGCGGTTGGTTGCGCGCTGATCTTCTTCCCACGGTTTTAGGTCGTGGGATAGTGCTGGCGCGGCGATTGTAGCGCTTGCATGGATAGGCCGTTGCGTTACACTGTGCAGGATGTCCTTTGGAGATATTTACTATGCTGAATCATAATAAATTCTCATCCCCTTCTTCCCGTTCAGCGTTCAGCCTGGTTGAGCTGTCCATTGTGCTGGTGATCCTTGGGTTGCTGGTCGGCGGCATTCTTTCCGGGCGCAGCCTGATCCGCGCATCGGAATTGCGAGCGGTCGGCACCGAATATGGCCGTTGGGTGACGGCAACGCACACGTTCCGCGACAAATATTTCGGCCTTCCCGGCGATTTGGCCACCGCCACGATGATCTGGGGCAAGGATAACGTCAAATGTACCGGCGATACCGGCACGACGACGGTGCCCGGCACCTGCAATGGCAATGGCAATGGCAATATCAATTTCAACAGCGCCACGACGGGTGACACCGGGGAAATGTTCCAATATTGGAAACAGCTGGCGCTGGCCGGGTTAATCGAGGGAACCTATACCGGGGTCAATGGCGGGGATGCCGATACGGTGATTATTGGTACGAACGGGCCGATGTCCAAGGTCAACCAGGCAGGCTGGGCGGCGGTGCACGGTACGGGCGTTGTTGCGTTAGGCGTCTCGTATTTTAGCGTGAGTTATGCATCGAATCTCCTGCTGTTTGGTCAGGCGACGGCGAACGATATTCCGGCAACAGCCGCTATTGCGCCGGAAGAAGCGTGGAACATCGACACCAAGATGGATGATGGCAAGCCGGGCCGTGGCCGGATTATCGGCGCGCGTTGGAGCACGTGCACCAACGCGTCAGGCAATACGGATATCGATACGACGTATAAGCTCACTGACCCCAGCATCGCCTGCACATTGGTGTTTTTCCCGCAGTTTTAAGCGTGGCCACGCGTTCCTTATCCTAGCCAGCGTGCGGGCCTGTGATAGATTTGCCCCGGATCCCAGGATTGCATCGCCCCGCCTCCGCCGTTAAGTGAATGCGGTTGTGATGCCAGTTCCATTATGTTATATTTTAATCAATCTCCATGTTTATTTATTAACGTTTTGTTCGGAATCCCATGCGCCACCGCGGATTTTCACTGGTCGAAATGTCGATTGCGCTTGTTGGGGCGGGCTTGCTTGCTGGTGTCGTGCTGACGATGACCTCGGCCAGCACCCGTTCGGGTTGCTACGAGACTACCCAGGCTCAGCTCACCACTATTAAGGATTCCATCCAGAAATACGCCCAGAAAAACGATCGCTACCCGATGCCCGCCGACCGTCGCCTCGGCGTCAACGATCCCAAGTTTGGCCATGAAGCCGCAGTCAGCGATATCACCGGCGATAGCGTGCCTGCCACGATCTATTATGGTGCGCTGCCATTTCAGGCACTGGGCCTGCCCACGTCGTTCGCTGCGGATTGCTGGGACAATAAATTCACCTATGTGGTGACAAGCGACTACACCCTTGCGGCGAAATTTAAGGACCATAACATACTGGGTGCGATCACGATCAACAGTAGTGATTATAACACATTGCTTGCCAATGCTGCCTACGCCGTTATCAGCCATGGTGAGGATGGCAGCGGCGCGGTGAAGCGTAATTATACCGGCCCGACGCCACAATGGTGTGTGGGCAACGCCTCTGCACCGTTGGATTACCGCAACTGCCAGACCGGGGGCACGCCTTTGGTAACAAGCGCATTGCAGGACGGTAAAACAACCGGCGCCGCCCATTACGATGACCTGATCATCTATAACGGCAGGCCGGAGGTTTTATCATGCACCATCACTGCGCCCGTTACCTGGAGTGGGGGCAACTGTTCGGCGGCGGTCGCGGTGCCGCCACTGGTGATTGGCAATCTGGAAACGGTGACAGTAGCCAGCACGTCCACCACCCATAGCGGTTCGGTGACGCTTAGCTGTAAAAACGGTGTGGTCACTCAGAGCGCGGCAACCTGTGTGCCCACCATCCCGGCTTCTTGCGGTGCGGCGGACTGGTCGTGCAGCAGCGGGTATTATACGAACGGCCTCAACACCAGTTGCGGCGGTAAAACATGGAGTTGTATTGGCAGCGGCGGCGCGAGCGCCAGCTGCTCCACCCCGTGTGGGGCTGCGGTCCACGGTGCCTGTGGCGCGACGGATTGGTCGTGCAGCAGTGGGTATTATACGAATGGTATCAACACCAGCTGCGGCGGCAAGACATGGAATTGTGCCGGCACCAATAATGGTACGACTGCCAATTGCTCAGCGCCGTGCCCTGCGCCCGTCAATGCGGTGTGTGGCGGCGGCGACTGGTCATGCGATTCGGGTTATTACAGCGGTGGCGCCTATACGGCCTGTGGGGGCAAAACATGGCAGTGCCTCAGCAGCACTGGCGGTGCAACGGCCAACTGCTCCACCGCGTGTATTCCGGGCTTTGTGAATGGCACCTGCCACCCTTACGGCTGCACCACGCTTGGGATGTGTGGCAATGTGCAGTCTGGCGGCCAAAGCACGACACCCTGCGCTACTGGCACGTTCGGTGGCGGCACACTGGGCGGCGGTAATACGCGGTGGACATGTGTGGGGTCAAATGGTGGTTCCACGGCTAGCTGTTCCGCATCGGTCGGCCATCACTAATCATCCTCCGGATGCTTAGCGGGCCGCGGTGTTTGGCATCACCGAATCCGCTCCACCACCGCGCCGCAGAGGCTGAGTTTTTCTTCCAGCCGTTCGTAGCCGCGATCCAGGTGGTAGATGCGGTTGATGATGCTATCGCCCTGCGCGGCGAGGGCGGCGATGATGAGCGAGACGCTGGCGCGCAGGTCGGTCGCCATGACGGGGGCGCCGGTGAGGGCGGTGCGGCCATGCACGGTGGCGCAGTGGCCCTCGATGGTGATATTCGCGCCCATGCGGATCAGCTCGGGCACATGCATGAAGCGGTTTTCAAAAATGGTTTCGCATAGGGTGGAGCTGCCCTCGGCCTGCGTCAGCAGGGTCATCAGCTGGGCTTGCATATCGGTCGGGAAATCCGGGAAGGGCGCGGTGGTGATGTCGAGCGGCTTCAGCGCGCTGCCATCGTGGCGCACAAGGATGCTGTCCTCGCGCGTTTCGATCGTCACGCCGGTGGCGCGGATGGTGTCGATAACGGTGGTGAGCGTGTCGGCACGGGTGTCGAGCAGCTCCAGCTCGCCGCCCGAAAGCGCGACGGCGGCAAGGAAGGTGCCGGTTTCAATGCGGTCGGGGATGACGCGGTAGCTGGTGCCTGACAGCGCCGAAACGCCACGAATGGTGAGGGTGCCGGTGCCGATGCCGGAAATATCCGCGCCCATCGAGACCAGCAGGTTCGCCAGATCGGTGATTTCCGGCTCGCGCGCGGCGTTGGTGATGGTGGTGGTGCCACGCGCGAGGCTGGCCGCCATCAGCGCGTTTTCGGTCGCCCCGACCGAGACTTTCTCGAAATGAATCTCACCGCCGATGAGACCGCCTGCGGGCGCTTCCGCCAGCAGATAGCCCTCTTCCAGCGTGATGGTGGCGCCGAGCGCTTCCATCGCCTTCAGATGCATATCGACCGGGCGGGCGCCGATCGCGCAGCCGCCGGGCAGTGACACTTTGACCCGGTGCTCGCGCGCGAGGATCGGGCCAAGCACGAGGATCGAGGCGCGCATGGTGCGCACGAGGTCATACGGCGCGACGATGTTGGGAATCACATCGCAGGTGAGGGAAATTTCGCGGCTGTAATGGCCGGGCATGTCGCGGCCAAACAGAGTGCCCGGCGAGGTGTCGCGCAAGGAAAGATAGGCGCCGTGCTGCACCAGCAGCTTGGCCATGGTGGTAATATCGGCAAGGTAGGGCACGTTATCGAGCGTGACTTTCTCGCGCGTCAGCAGCGCCGCGCACATCAGCGGCAACGCCGCATTCTTCGCGCCGCCGATAATAACCTTCCCAATAAGCGGCCGCCCGCCGGTGATGCGTAGTTTATCCATCCATGCGATTTAGCAGGTAGGCGAGAGGTGTAAAGACCTAACTCTAGCGATTGTGCCCGTCATTATGCGGCGCATGATGGGGAATTTGCTGAAACGACTTGCCGTGCGGATATTGAGTGGCGTTTGGATTCTTCTGCTCAAATTTAAGCACGCCCCGTATCACCTCATCCATTTTACAGAATTCTTGGGCAGCGGCGATCTTCTTGTGGAGGGCGGTTTTTTCGATAGGATCTTTTTGTTCGTCGTAGGCGTTTCTCAATCCATCCATATAGGCATCGCGCGTCTTTGGATTGCGCAGGTGATCGGCGGGGAGGTTGCCTTGGGTATCTTTGCCGCCAAGCCCTGCTTTCTCCAGAATATCGTCGGCTCTGCGCGACATTTCTGCGCCACTTAACAGGATGGGCATGCCGCCGGCAGTTCCGGTTGGTGCCGGATGGCTATTGAGTTTGCGCAGTATCTCACGTTCATGCTCATTCAGCATGCCCTTTTGTGCCTCATCCATCTTTTCTGTGGAGATGATGCTTTTCATATATTTCAAAGCCTTCTCGCCGAGCGATGTCATTATTACCCGAGGTAGCAAAGGAATATGGCCAGTGGCTTCTACAACAGGCTCAACAATCTTTTGGCAGAGTTCGCCTGTCTCTTGGGGGCGGCCCGTGTGGCATTCTATCCAAACGTTATTGGCGGCTAATCTGCCGCGTTCGTGGATATTGGCGGCTGTTTGTATAATGGAAAGCGCAACTGATGGTTCGTCATCTGGTGTAAAATGGCCTACTTTTCCATTCTTGAAAGAGATGCGCTGATTTTCCAGGCTCGACAGGACATAATCCCTGGTGCCCACTATTTCTGCATTCAATGCCGTGCTCAGCGTGCGGAAGGTTTTGACTTGCTCGGGCGTCAGTTCTTTAAAAACACTGCACGCATCAAAAATGATTTTCTTAGCAATGGGCTGGCCCAGCTCTTGCTGCAATGTCACGAGCGCTTTTAGTAGAGTGTCTGCGCCAATAGCTGTCCTATCGCTGCCGATCAGATTGGTGGCACCGTGGCCTACAAAACGCAATTCATCGAGGCTGCCGTTGCGCTTGATGTGCTGCCTGACAGAATCGACAAGAATAGGGATTGCGGCTGCTTCAGTGTCGGGCGCACGGTCCGTCCACGGCTGCACCACGTGCATATCGTAACCACGCTTGGCCAGTTTTTCATACGCCTCTGGTAAGCCGCCTTTGGCTGCTACGTCACTGTCCAGCGAAGTCTTTACGAGGAGCATTGTGGGGGCAGAGGAACTCGCCTTGCCCGCTAGGTTCGCATTTGGCTGTGCCTTATTATTTTTATCGTCGCTCATCGTCGCACCTGCTGCAATCATGACTCAAAGTGCATTATCGCAGCTATATGTTAATTATGCCTTAATCCGCATAAGGTTTATTTTTATTTAATAACAATGGCATGGGTATTCGGAAGACAAAGTCTACGCCTGTTTCTTTTCCACACTTGGCAGCGTGACGCCGGTTTGGCCCATGTATTTGCCTTTGCGGTCGGCGTAGCTGACGTCGCAGAGGGATTCGCCTTTGAGGAACAGGAACTGGCAGGCGCCTTCGCCCGCGTAGATTTTGGCGGGCAGGGGGGTGGTGTTGCTGAATTCCAGCGTCACATGGCCTTCCCACTCGGGCTCCAGCGGGGTGACATTGACGATGATGCCGCAGCGCGCATAGGTGCTTTTGCCAAGGCAGATGACCAGCGTGTCGCGCGGGATGCGGAAATATTCCACCGTGCGCGCCAGCACGAACGAATTGGGCGGGATGATGCAGACATCCGACTTGCGATCGACGAAGCTTTTGGGCGAAAAGTCCTTCGGATCGACAATCGCGGAATCGACATTGGTGAAGATTTTGAACTCATCCGCCACGCGTGCGTCGTAGCCATAGGACGACAGGCCGTAGGAAATCACGCCCTCGCGGGTGAGGTTCTCCACGAACGGTTCGATCATGCGGTGCTTGGCCGCTTGCTCGCGGATCCAGTGGTCGGGTTGAATAGCCATGAAGCGGTTTTAGCGCCCCTGCGACGGAAAGCAAGAGGCGCGTGAAGGGCTGTGGAGGGTTAACGCCCGCGCCCGCCGCCGCCTTCGGTGCCGGCGAAGCGGTTCCAGCGGTCTGTGGCCATGGTGCGGCGGCGGGTGTTCTTGTTGAGCACCATCTGCATTTTCTCGCTCCAGACGGGTTTGCCGGCGGAGGTTTTCTCGGCGATGCGGGCGGAGGCGAGGGCGCCCTCGCGCAGTTCTTCCTCGCGTTCGATCTCAAGGTCGCGGCCGCGGGCATGGGCCTCGGCGTTCTGGTTGACCATCTGGGCATGACGGTTCTTCACCAGCTGCTGCTGTTTTTTGACCTTCTTGCTGTGATGATCGCTCATGGATGCATCATGCGCATATTCCACTGCATAAATCAATCCTTGCAGGGCGCCAACAGTTATGGCAGATAAGCGGCTCGATTTTTTACGGGCTGCTGTAGCTCAGTGGTAGAGCACGTCATTGGTAATGACGGGGTCGGAAGTTCGATTCTTCTCAGCAGCACCAGTTTTTCAATACATACAATAGCTTGTTAATTCTCCCTTGCGGGGCGGGGTTATTTGCTTTTTGCATGGAAGTATCTCCATACGCCTAGCTTGGCTTCATCACCATTAGCGTGATAATCGCCACTACCGCCGGGAAGGCCAACGCGCCGAGCGTTATCCACCAGCGGTCGAAGCGCCAGTAGCGGTCAGGTAGGGCAGTGCCGGTTTCGAGGGCGACCTTCGCCATATCGCGCATTTTGATCTGCATCCAGACCACTGGCACCCAGCAGGCACCGGCGAAGAAGTAGAGAATCAGCGACCAGAATACCCAGCCTTCGCTCAATGGCAGGCCTAGCGTATGGGCAAGTGCCGTGCCGGTGATGAGCTGAATGATGACGCTCGGCGTGGTGAATAACCAATCGGCGATGACGACGTGACGGGTGGCGAAATAGATGCCGGCGATGTCTTGGCGGCGGTTGGCCATGAACATGTAAAAGGCGCTGCCGATGCCGGTGCCAAACAGAATGGTCGCACTCAGGATGTGAATCAGTTTGAGCAATAGATAATCCATGCGCTATGATTAGCAGCATGAAGCCAGCAGCGACAGGGGAATTAAACGGCGGCGCGCAAGCGCCCATCTTCAAGTCGATCTTTGGCAATGCATGGCAGGCCATGTCCCCGGTGATGCACCAGCATTATGCCAACCGGCCATACACGAAGGATAAGGTGACGGTGGAAGGCATCATGGAAGTGCGCGCATCGCGGCTGATGCAGCTTTTCACGCCGCTGCTGAAATGGATGGGCCTACTTGTGCCCTATCAGGGGCAGCAGGTGCCAACGACGGTCACCTTCCGCAGCGAGCTAGATTCGCGCGCCTTCTGTTTCGACCGGGAGTTTCGTTTCCCCGGCAAAGCGCCATGCCATTTCCGATCGCGCATGGTGCCGGTGGGGGGCGATGAAGTGATCGAATATATGAGCCTCGGCATCGGCTGGCGCGCCGCTTACCGCTTCGCTGAGAACAAAGTGACGCTCACCCATCGCGGCTATGTCTGGCGCGTGCTTGGCTACACCATCCCCATGCCGCTGCATTGGCTGTTCGGCAAGGGGTATGCTGAAGAAGAGGCGACGGGTGAGAACAGCTTCTGTATGAAGATGGAGATTCGCCATTCGTGGTTCGGCGAGGTATATTATTACGCCGGAACTTTTGACGTAAAAGAGGTGAAAGCCGATGCGTAATGTTCTCATTCTTGGCGGCTATGGTAATTTCGGCAAGCGTATCGCACGCGCCTTGGTGAAGGCGAGCGTGCCGGTTATCATCGCGGGGCGGGATCGTGGCAAGGCTGAGGCGCTTTGTGCGCAGCTGGGGCCGCTTGCGACGCCTGCGGCGTTCGATGTAAACGGCGATCTGGCCGCGCAACTCACCCGCTTGCAGCCCTGTGCCGTGGTGAATACCTGTGGCCCGTTTCAGAACGCGGATTACCGGGTCGCCGCAACCTGCATCGCCCACGCGGTTCACTGCGTCGACCTTGCCGATGGCCGCGCGTTCGTCACCGGCATCACCCAGCTCGATGCAGCGGCCAAAGCCAAAGACGTGAGCGTCATCAGCGGTGCCAGCACGGTGCCGGGCCTGTCCTCGGCGGTGCTCGAACATTTCAAACATGAGTTCGCCACTATCGACTCCCTGCGCTTTGGCATCAGCCCCGGCCAAAAGGCGGAGCGCGGGTTGGCGACCACCCAAGGCATCCTCACCTATGTTGGCAAGCCGCTCGCGCCGTTTGCCGGGCATCCGTGCGCCTATGGCTGGCAAGACGTGCATCGGCAGGAATATCCGGGCCTTGGCAAACGCTGGATGGCGAATTGCGATATTCCCGACCTCGACGTGCTGCCCGCGTATTACGGCATCCGTGCGATTCAATTCTCTGCCGGGCTGGAGCTGGCGCCGCTGCATCTGGGCTTATGGGCGCTCGCGTGGCTGGTGCGGCTCGGGTTGCCGCTTAACCTGCCAAAACATGCACCCATGCTGTTGAAAGCCAGCAACTGGTTCGACCCTTTCGGCAGCGCGGACGGTGGCATGCACATGGCCATTAGCGGCACTGCGCCGGGTGGTACGGAGCACAAACGGCAATGGTTCATCGTCGCCAAAGACGGCTATGGTCCGCACATCCCGACCATCCCCGCCATCGTGCTCGCTAAAAAGATCGCTGCGGGCACTTTGCCCGCGCCGGGTGCTTACCCCTGCGTGGCACAGGTCTCGCTCGCTGAGTATCTCGAAGAGCTGGCAGAATATCCGATAACGACAACGAGCATTTAGCTTAAGCCCCACCGGTCAATACTGCGCAGCTAGGCAAATTTTTCACGCCCCAACGAGAAACCCCTTCCCAGCAGTGATGCAGGGAAGGGGTTAAGAGAGAGACTAAACCGGAAAAGCCGGTGCTTAGCTGAGCAGTTTGAGCAGGCTCTGCGGCAGCTGGTTGGCTTGGGCGAGAACGGCGATACCGGCTTGCAACTGCACCTGCGCCGAGGCGAAGGTGGTCGATTCTGCCGAGACATCGGTATCGAGCAGTTGGCCGCGGGCGGCGTCCTGGTTCTCGATCGAGGTCTGGATCGCGTTGCTGGCGAAGTTGAAGCGCGATTGCAATGCACCCACCGAAGCCCGCAGCGAGACCACCTTGGTGATCGCCCCATCGAGCACACTGGCAGCATTTGCCGCGGAGGTTGCCGAGGAGATATCCAGCGCCTGACCGTTATAGATGTTGCTGGTAGTGGCGCTGCCGAACTGGACGCGGATGTTATCCGTGGTTCGCGAACCGATGGTGAAATTGAGGCCCGCACCGGACTTCGAGAAGCCCTGGTTGAGGGCGTTGATGAAGTTTGTCTGGTCGGCAGTGCTGGTACGGATGTTACCAATCGGGGTGACCAGACCGGTAAGGTTGATGTTAAGCACTTCGCCGCGGCCGGCACCGACGAACTGGATCGCGCCGTTGGCGGTGGCAATGGTATCCTTCACGCCGCTGGCGGTGAAGGTTTTGCCGTTGACCTGTACCGTCAGCGTGTTGGTATCGGCAACACCGCTGTTGGAGACATACTGGAAGTCGCTGATATCGGCCTGACCGTTGGTGAACAGGCGGATCGAGCCGTTACCGTTGGTGGTGGAACCGATCGCGCCATCAAGGGCGGTGCCCTCGAAATCAATCCCCTGCAGGGTGCTGGTGCGAGCGATCACCGTGGTCGAGAACAGGTTGGTGATGTTGTTGGTCGCGGTGGCTTGCGTACCGGCATCGGTCAGCGTGACACCGCCCAGGGCAACGTTGATATAGGTGTTGCCGTTGCGCAGGATCGCGGTGGCGGCAGTCGCATGCGAGACCACGTTACCGGTATATTGCACACCGTTTAGGGTAGCGGTCAGGGTGGCCGCACCGGTGCCGACGGCGCCGTAGGTCACGTTGCTGAACTCGAACTTGCTGAACTGGCCATAGACCGAGCCATCAAGGTTGTCGTAAGCCGAGTTGGTGAGCACGACGCCTGAGCTATCCGTGAACTGCAGGAAGCCGGAGCTACCCGTACCGGCGCGCGAGCCGCCGGTGTTCAGATCGAAGGCTTGCACCGCGGTGGATGCGGCGACGGCTGCACCGCCGACCGTATTCTGGCCCGGGGCGGCGACGATAGATGAAATGGCGAGCGCGTCGGTGCTGGCCTGACGGGTTTTGGCGCCAAGGCCCCCGGCAAGAAGTACCACACCGTTGAAGTTGGTGCTGACGGCGATACGGTCAATCTCGACCGAGAGATTCTGGAATTCCTGGTTAAGCAGCGAGCGGTTGGCATCGGTCAGCGACCCGGAGCCTGCCTGTACGGCGATGGCTTTCTGGCGCTGAAGAATGTCAACGATCTGGCTGAGCGAACCATCGGCCACCTGCAGCAGGCTGGTGCCCTGGCTGGCGTTCTGCAGCGCGGTGCGCAGCGTGGTTACCTGGGTGCGCAGCGAGGTCCCGGTCGCGAGGCCGGAAACGTCGTCGGACGCTTGTGTAATACGGTTACCGCTCGACAAGCGAGCAATGGAAGCGGCCGCCCGGGTGGACGCCGCGGCGATGTTACCTTGCGCGCTGAACGCTGCAACGTTCGATATGATGGAAGTAATGGTCATGGTCACTCTCCTCGTCGTTTGTTAAAAACCGGGGTCACTCTCGCCATCGGACACCGATAGCGGCGGGTAACTCCAGCCCGTCCCATGACCGTCGCCGGACACATCTTCTGTGTGCCATGCCTAGCGGACGCGAAACGTATTGTTGCCTTGCGGCACTAACAATGCAAAGCACGTGCCAACTAGGAAAATGATTATATAAATCAGTTGAATATTATTTTTGTGGCCCGTTGCCGGGTGGGCGGGTGGTGCGGTTTTGGCGCACTGGATGGGCATGAATGTCCCGGTGGTTGCATCCGCCCCGCCAAGGCTGCTAGAAGCGGGGCATGACCATGCATGCAACGAGCGACCGGGCCTTAAGCATCCTGCAGAAAACCTACGGCTATGCGAGCTTCCGCGGGCAGCAGGCGCAGGTGGTGGCGCAGGTGAATGACGGCGGCCACGCCTTTGTGCTGATGCCGACCGGCGGTGGCAAATCGCTGTGTTACCAGATTCCGTCGCTGTGCCGCGATGGGGTGGGCATCATCATCTCGCCACTGATTGCGCTGATGCAGGACCAGGTGGATGCGCTGCAACAGCTGGGCATTAACGCGGCGGCGATTAACTCCAACATCCCCCCCGCGCAGGTCGAGGCGACCAAGCGGGCGATCCGCGCGGGCACGATCGATATGGTCTATGTCGCCCCCGAGCGATTGCTGATGGATGACTTCCTTGCGCTGCTCGACGTGTCGCCGATTGCCCTGTTCGCGATTGATGAGGCGCATTGCGTGTCGCAATGGGGCCATGATTTCCGACCACATTATACCCAGCTCTCGCTGCTGGCGGAGCGCTATCCCACCATCCCGCGCATCGCGCTGACGGCGACCGCGGATGCGCCAACGCGCAAGGATATTGTCGAGCGGCTGCATTTAAGTGGGGGCCGCACCTTTGTGGCGGGGTTCGACCGGCCGAATATTCACTATAGTATTGTCATCAAGGACAATGCGCAAAAGCAGGTGCTGCAATTTATCAAGGCCAACCATGCGGGCGATAGCGGGATTGTCTATTGCCTGTCGCGCAAGATGGTGGAGGAGACAGCACGCTGGTTGTGCGAACAGGGCTTCAAGGCGCTGCCCTACCATGCCGGGATGGATGCGGAGAAACGCACCGAGTACCAGCAGCGGTTTTTGCGCGAAGACAGTATTATCATGGTGGCGACGATTGCCTTTGGCATGGGCATCGACAAACCGGATGTGCGGTTCGTGGTGCATATGACCATCCCCAAAAACATCGAGGCCTATTATCAGGAGACCGGCCGCGCCGGGCGCGACGGGCTGCCCGCCAACGCGTTGATGGTGTACGGCATGCAGGACTCAGCGATGCAGCGCAACTTCATCGAGGAGTCCACCGCGCCGGATGCGCAAAAGCGGATCGAGCACCAGAAGCTCAATGCGCTGCTTGGCCTGTGCGAGGCCGCCTCCTGCCGCCGCCGCATTGTGCTCGATTATTTCGGCGACCGCTCCGAACCCTGCGGCAATTGCGACACCTGCGATGCGCCGCCGCTGACATTCGATGGCAGCATCGCCGCGCAAAAGGCGATTTCGTGTGTCTATCGCACCGGGCAGCGCTTTGGGGTGAGCTATTTGATTGATGTGCTGCTGGGCAAGCTGGAGGAGCGCATCGAGCGCTTCGGGCATGATAAGGTGAGCACTTTTGGCATCGGCAAAGAATATGGCAAGAGCGAATGGCAGGGCATTTTCCGCCAACTGGTGGCGCTGAATTTATTGAGCGTGGATCACGCCGAGCATGGCGGGCTGAAAATCACGCCGCAGGGGCAGGCGTTTTTGAAAACGCGCGAGGCACTGCCGCTGCGCATTCCACAAAAAGCGCGCGAGAAGGATCGCGTGTCGAAGGTGCCGCGCGCCAGCGTCACGTTTGATCGCGATGACGACCAGCATCTGTTCACCGCCCTTAAAGCCACCCGCATGGAGCTGGCGAAGGCGCAAAACATTCCGCCCTATGTAATTTTCCATGACCGCACCTTGCGCGAGATGGTGCTCGCCCGACCGGTCAGCATGAGCGCGCTTTCCGATATCAGCGGTGTCGGCGAAACAAAAATGCTGCGCTACGGCGATATTTTTTTGCAGGCGATTGCGCAGCATCAGGCGGCGTAATCACTCTGCCGCATTACTCTGATTCCCCACTCTGTACGCTGTCATTGCGAGCGCAGCGCGGCAATCCAGTCTTACTTTCTTGCTTCGGCAAGCCTAAGGGCTGGATTGCCGCGCTGCGCTCGCAATGACGTGTTTTATGTGTACTCTTCCTAATTAATGCGCCGGCGGTGCGTCGCTCGTTTTTGCAGCGCGCGGATAGTTGGGCGGCAGGATCATCGTCAGCGCTACCCCGACCAAGGCCAGCATGCCCATGAAGGCGAAGCCATCGCCATACGCAAGGATTGCGGATTGGTGAATCAGCTCGCGGTAGAGATGGCCAAACGCCGCCCGCCCGGCGCTGAAGGCGGTCATGCCGTGCGCCACGAATTGCTGGGTGATGGTGCTGAGCGTGTGCTCATACACCGGGTCGCCGGGGATGAGGTTGCTGGCGAGCACCTGCTGGTGCATTTGCGTGTGCCGCGCCACATAACTGC
The DNA here is from genome assembly GCA_040384265.1 of Pseudomonadota bacterium. Classification (GTDB taxonomy): domain Bacteria; phylum Pseudomonadota; class Alphaproteobacteria; order Rickettsiales; family UBA3002; genus QFOX01. Next base: position 26,738 of record JAZKJM010000004.1, read on the forward strand.
CGATGATGGCGATGCCCATCGACCCGCCAAGGTTGCGTGACAGGGCAAACAACGCCGAAGCCTTGCTGCTTTTTTCCTTGGGGATTTTTGCGAAGGCGAGCGTGCTGATCGGGATGAACAGGAAGGGCAGGCCCAGCACCTGGAAAATCCGCATCATCACGAAATGATGGTAATCCGTCTGCGGCGTGATCTGGGTGGACATCCACATGCCGTAGCTCATCAGCGCCATGCCGATGGCGATGAGGTAACGCGCCTGCACCTTGCTCACCAGCTTGCCCGCCAGCGGCATCAGGAACACCACCGCCAGCCCGCCCGGCGAGAGCACCAGCCCGGCGAGGGTGGCGTTGTAGCCAAATTGGGTTTGCAGCAGCAATGGCAGCAGGGCGCTGGTGCCATAGAGCACGAAGCCGGTGAAGAAAATGAGGATGGAGCAGAGGCCAAAACTTCGCTCGCCCAGCAGGCGCAAATCAACAATCGGGTCGCTCTGGCGCAGTAGCCAGCGGATCGCGCAGCCGATGGAGAGCGCCGCGATGACCGAGGTGGCGAGGATGAAATTACTCTCGAACCAATCATCCTGCTGGCCCTTATCGAGCATGATTTGCAGCGCGCCGAAACCGAGTGCAATCAGCCCAAGGCCAATGCCGTCGATATGTTTGGCGCCTTGCGCGCGGGCGTGCTCGGGGTCGCGCACCAGGCGGTTCACCATGTAAAACGCGAAAATGCCGACCGGGATGTTGAGGTAAAAAATCCACCGCCAGCTATAATTATCCGTGATCCAGCCACCAAGCGTGGGGCCGAGGATGGGGGCGACAATGAGGGTGATGCCGGTGATGCCAAACACCGCGCCGCGCTTTTCCGGCGGGAAGGCATCAAGAATAATCGCCTGCTGGATGGGCTGCAACCCGCCGCCTGCCAAGCCCTGAATGAGGCGGAAGAAAATCAGCATATCGAGCGAGGTGGCCGAACCGCAGGCAAACGACGCGGCGGTGAAGCCGCCAATGCACATCATGAAGAACCGCTTGCGGCCAAACACGCTCGACAACCAGCCCGACAGCGGCAGCACAATGCCGTTGGCGACGAGGTAGGAGGTTAACACCCAGGTGCTTTCATCCTGACTGGCCGAGAGTGTGCCCGCAATATGCGACAGCGAGACGTTGGTGATGGTGGTGTCGAGCACTTCCATGAAGGTGGCGATCGAAACAACCAGCGCGACGAGCCACGGATTGACGTGCGAACCGTCTGCGCTTTGGGTGGTCATTGGATGGAGACAGTGGGGATCACCGACATGCCCGGGCCGATGGCCAGCGCCGCATCCGGCCGGGTTTCGAAGGTGATTTTCACCGGTACGCGCTGGACGATTTTGACGAAATTGCCGGTCGCATTTTCCGCCGGGAAGGCCGAGAACCGCGCGCCGGTGCCGCGCTGGATGCTATCGACCGTGCCGCGATAGCTGGCGCCGGGATAGGCATCGATGGTGATGCTCACCGGCTGGCCGGGCTTCATGCCTTCCAGTTGGTTTTCCTTGTAATTAGCGACCACCCAATACTGGTCACTCACCACCGACAGCAGCTGCTGTCCGGGCTGCACATAAGCACCCAGCTCCACATTGCGTTGGGTGATGCGCCCATCGAACGGCGCGCGGATGCTGGTGTCGGCGAGGTCTTTCTCGGCCTGGGCGACGCTGGCTTTGGCGCTATCGACTGCGGCCTGCACATCTTTCACCGAGGCAGCGGCGCTCGCCACCGTGTTGGGTGCAATGCGCGAAGATTGCAGGCGCGCCTTCGCATCTGCAAGGCTGCTGGCAGCGGCTTTTTCAGCGGCCACAGCGCTTTCAAGCTGCTGGCGGCTGCGCGCCGCATCCCCCAGTTTTTTCATGCGGGTGAGTTCTTTCTCTGCGCGTTCCAGCTCGGCCTGTGCGCCCTCGACCTGCGATTGCGCGCTCGTCACCGTCAGCGGCGCGGATTGTTTGGTGCTGGCATAGCTGTGGCCCGCGCCCGAGAGCTTCGCTTCCGCCGAGGCCAGCTGCGCCTGCGCACGGGCGAGTGCGATCTCGTAATCGCGCGGATCGACCTGGGCGATGACATCACCCGCCGTCACCAGCTGGTTATCGGTGATGTTCAGCGTCACCACGTAACCGGGCACTTTGGAGGCGAGGGCGACCACGTTGGATTCGATCGCCGCATCATCCGTGCTGATTTCGTGGCGGTGCATGAGCCAGTAAACGAGGCCGCCAATGATGAGCAGCAGCAGGATAAAAAATAGGATGCGCTGTTTTTTTGCCTTTGCCATAACGACCTGCTTGCTAAACTAAACGGTTTAGTTTAGAAAATGGAGATGTTCGCACCATAAGTCAACCGGTAAATCATGGCACAGCGCTCCAAACGTGAAGCAATTCTGCAGGTGGCGGGGGATTTATTCGTCGCCCACGGCTTCAGCAAGGTCAGCATCGACCAGATCGCGGCGGCGGTGCCCATTTCCAAGCCCACGCTCTATGCCCATTTTAAGGACAAGCGCGCGCTTTATGGCGCGGTGATCGAGAGCCGTTGCCGTCGTAACCTCAGCGAACTCACGGCGATGGTGGAGGAAACCCGGCCAGTGGAAGAGGCGCTGTTTGCCGTCGGCTACCAGTTTTTGACCATGGTGCTGGGCACATCGGCGATGCAGATGCACCGCACGCTGACGGCGGAGGTGGCAGAATTCCCGGAAATCGGCCGGTTGTTCTACCATTCCGGGCCGGAGCAGCTGCACCGCTTCCTTGCCGATTACCTCGCGCGGATGCACACGGCGCGGGTGCTGAACGTCGCCGATCCGGCGCTGTCGGCGGATATGTTTCTGGGCATGATGAAGGGCAACATGCACCTGCAATGCCTGCTCGCCGTGCGCAAACCGCCGACCAAGGCGCAGATGCGGGCGCGGGTGGCCTATGCGCTCAGCCTCTTCCTCGCCGCGCACCGGGTGGGCTGAGCCCGGCACGGTTCTTGCAAAAACCTTCGCGTATTATAACGACACTGCCTGAGAGGATTCCCATGACCACCATCAACCCCTATAGCGTGCTCAGCAACGGCAATTATTCCCTCACCCAGTCGACCGGCACGGCAGGCAGCGCGGCCAGCACCACCTCCGCTACGGCAAATACTGCCGCTTCGACGACGGATACGACCTCGCTGGCCTATATGCTCAATCTCAGCCCGCAGGCGCAGAATTACCTCAGCAGCGGCATCACCGGCAGCAGCGCGAGCGCCAGCAGCGGGTCGTTCACCCTCTCGGCGCAGCAGCAGAAGCAGCTGGATGCCATCATCGAAAAACACCGCGGCGAGCCCTATACGCAGGAAACCTTTGATGCGATTCAGGAGGATTTGGTGAAATCCGGCCTCTCGCCCGACCAGCTGGCGCAGCAGGCCAAGGTGAACGCCTTTAACCCCACCTTATCGCTGCTGGATGCCCTCAGCGGCACCAATAGTAACGCCCAACTGATCCCCACCGACAGCCAGTTGCAAACCAAAATCCAGACCTATGTCAACGATGTCGCCCGCCGCTTCGAAAAAGTTGCTGCGGCTGAGGATGATGCTTAACACATTGATATAAATCAATTTCATTCCAATGCGCCCGCTTCGGCACCCCCGCCCGCCGGGCATCCTGCGCTTGACAGGGCCGTGGAATTTTTGTTCCACTCTTAACCATTCCTAAACCAAATCTTAATAGAACTGTCACATTTAGACGGTATAAACTAAGGTACAACCGAAGTTCGGCACCACAGCACAATAACAAAATTTACCCAATCAGGAGTTTCCCCATGGCTGACAAACCAAAAGCACAAGCAGCGCTTTCCACCACCTACGAATTGCGTGACCGCGCCCCGGATGGCAAATATGACACGTTCTCGCATAGTGCCATTGCCATGTTGCTGGGTTCCGGCATGGGGGTGAATCAGCAAAGCACCGAGAAGGCTATGGCTGACCTTGCGGCTAAAAACGGCCTTGCCCGTTTCCGGGTGACGCAGACGGTTAACACCGAGACAGATACCTACCATATTAACTTGGTGCAGGTCGACGCAAAGGGTGCGCCTGTTCCCAATGGTCTTAAGGTGAACGGTAAAGAAATCGCCGCTGGCAAGGACTTGGTGCCTCTCAAAGAGGGTGGCCCTACGGTTTATGATTGTATCGATATGATTGAATATCGTCATCCCAATGGCAAACCGCTTCAGCCGAAAAATGTGCTGCAGCTCGCAGACGGATACAAAGGCTTCGCCAAGCCTTCGCCACAAGTGCTGAAGGAATGCGACACCTGCGTTCGCACGCCTGGGCCGACCGAGGAGAATCCTGCACCGTTTGCTGCGGCTGCGGCGATTACGAAAGATGAGCAAAAAACGGTTGATTTCAGCCAAGGCGCGAAGCTCGTGCAGTTCCCGGATGCGGGGACGGTTGGCAATGGCGACAGCTACACGATGGCCAATGCTGCTTTCCTGCTCGGTCAAAACCCGAACCAGCCTTCTGTTGCCGCGCGTGGCCGCAACCCGAACTACACGATACAAACCATGGGTGATATTGCGAGCGGCGTTGCCGATATTTTCCCGCTGTCCGTCGTCCGTGGGTCAATCGGTACCTACAATGTGACCGTTCTGCCGTTCCATTTGAAAACGGAAGATACGGCCGCTTCCTACATGTCGCCGCAACAAGGGGCGAATAACCGTAAAAACAACGTGAACGTTGCGCGCGATGAGTTGGTGGTGGGCCACAACCAATGGCCATTTAATGGCCAGTGGAACCCATTTGGCAATAGCGACAGCGAGTTCCGCGATGCGACGATCCTGCCAGGGCTTGGCACGGTAGTGGATAAGAGCGGCAATATTCAGCACGCCAAAGACACGCAATTTGCCAATAACTATCTCTATTCCTCCCATGGTGGCATTCCGTCGGTTACTTCGAGCAAAACAGCGGTTGATAGTAACTTCAAGGAAGAAAATACCAAGAGCTGGGGCTCGCCTTCGGCGCCTGTGCCGATCCTTGGCCTGAGCAACTACGCTATGGCGGCAACGGTTGATAATGAGTCGCTTCAGCCGCAGATTAAGTCGGCAGTCGCATCCCTTGATAAGTCGCTTGCGGCGAACGACGCGGCGGCGATCAAAACGAATGCCCAGCATGCGATTGACCTGATCAACTACCGCTCGACGCTGGTTGGGATTTCGAACCACCAGGTGCGGGCCGATGTGTCCAAGGAAATGACCGCTGAAAAACGCGAGCAGTTGAACCCGGCCGAACAGCTGGCCTATGACCGTGGGCAGATTATCCGCCAGGCGGCAGAGAAAGGCGTGAAGGATCTGGATGCGAACCATTTGCCAGCCGCATCGCCGCTCCGCTCGGTTTCTAAAGAACAGATGTATACGCAGCTGACGGGCTATTACGATCAGCTCGCCCAGAAAAAACCTGGCGTCTTCGAGCGTGTTTATGAGTCGAAAGAAATCGCGGGTGAACCGAACAAGCGTGATCTGAAGAACCCAGAAGAGCGTAAGGCCGCGGTGGCAGATTTCGTTGAGAAACTGCCCTTCTATAAAGAATACGAATCCGTGGAACTGAAGGCGCTCGATAAATTCGTATCGACCCGCGATCCAAAAAACCCGACCGACCTGAGCAAAAACAACTTCAACCGCGTCGAGCGCAATGAGTTGAAAACCGATATTCCAGCTTCGAAGGAACTGGCAACCGGTGCTCTGACCATGATTGCGGGCGATACCGAACTGACGAAGATTCTCCTCCAGCAGGCGGGCACCAACCGCAAGCTGGCCGAGACCATCGCCCATCGCGATCTGATGTCGAAAGACATGCCGCGCGAGTTTGGTGATCACACCATGCCATGGGCGCGCACCACCAAAGATGTGGCGGCACTTGGCTACTCGAAAGAGGTAATGGACAGTGCTTTTACCGATGGTTTGGGGCAGGGCATTACACGTGGTAATATCGGCAACATTCAGCGTGATCTGGCTGCAAGTGCTGGTGATGCCGCAGTGGTCGCCAAGCGCCAGCAGAATCTGGTGGATCTGGTGAAGGATGGCTCAACCAAAATCCCTGCTTTCTCGGTGGGCAGCTTGCAGTCGCAACTGCTCTATTCGCTGGCGACGGAGACGGACAATAAAACGGTGAATGCGCTCGAAGCACAGATCCGTAAATCGAATCCGGGCAATGCGGAGGTGCAGATTGCTAACCTGCATGCGGGCATCCAGTTTGCTAAAAACCAGGAGAGCCAGCGCTTCAGCGGCGTATCGCATGATAACCTGATTGCGTATGTCGGTGGGCAAGGTGTGGTGAGTGCTGGCCAGAGCGGCCAGTCGCTGCAGACGAGCCAATTTATCAATGAGCAATCAAAGACCGATGGCGCCCGTGCAACGGCAGCTATGGAGCATGTCGCTAAATATGGCAGCACCTCCAAGGCATATCTCGCTGCAAAAGCAGAAGGTGCCGGTGACAACAAAACCAGCGAGCTGCTGCTTGATACGGCGGCTAAGCTGCCGGATGCAGAGCGCATTGTGGTCGCCAAAGCTGCGCTTAAGGGGCTCAATGAACTGAAAACCCCTGACAAGCTCATCGCGCTTGCCGAGGTGCAGGGGGCGGATCTGGAGCGTGTGCTCAAGCTCAGCAAGTCGTCCGCAAAAATGACTGCGGAGGATGCCGGTGCTGTTCTTGGTGCAATGAAATCGCAGGGTACCGAACAGGTAGCGCTTGCCGCGATTGCTAAAGATAGCAAGGCCTCACAAGCCCTGCTTGGCGCATTTGCCAAAGCAGATCCGGCGACGATCCTCGAGGTCAATAAACATCTGGGCAATGCCGGCGCGCAAAAAGTGGCGGATCTGGCCCAAATGAAGCCGGAAGATTTGACCAATCCAACCGTAACAACGGTAACGACCACCACCACCACGGTGAATGTCACCCCCGGCATGAAGCCATTTGTGGATGCACAGCTTGCTGGGCGTGCAAACCCGGACAAAGCGCTGGGCAACCAGGAGCGTGCTGCAGCAGTTGCTGCCACCTTCTTCACCACCCCGGCAACCACCGGCGTGGCGATGAATGCACTGGCGAAAGAGCATCCGGAATATCTGGTGGCGCTGGTGAAACAGTCGCTCAACGACCATCCGGAATTGCTGAAGCCAACGGCCGATGCGCTGCGTGAAAAAGGTAACCCGGGCTTCTTGAACAAGGTGTTCAAAAACTATCCGCAAGGTCAGTTGGCGAACATCCTGGAAGGGCTGGCCGGCGCGCAGGCGGGGAAAGATACCGCAGCCGTCGCGAAATATACCGATCAGCTCAATGCATTTGCTGCCGATACGGCAAATGCCGGGGCGATGAAGGATCTCGCGGCTTCGGCGCTTGGTGCACAAGCGGGGGATACCAACGGTCGTACCGCTGTGCTCAGCACGCTTACCACCACTCTTGGTGGCAATGGCAAGCCGGTGAGCCCGCTCTCGACCTACAAGTTCGATAGCAATAGCACCTCCACATCCGTGCAGCAAACGGTAGCGCTTGTTTACGATACGGTCATCAAGGCCGATCCAAGCAACGCGAAGGCGCTGGCTGAACAAGGCAAGGCAGTGCTGGAGCACTTGCCAGCCGCGCCGGGCTTTACGATCCCGGGGCTTATCATTCCGCAGAAGAAACCGGATGCACCGCAGCCGCAGACGCCGCCACCACCACCACCAACGACGCCGGTGCCACCACCACCGCCAGTGCCAGTACCGGTGACGCCGGTTCCTGTGCCCGTGCCGGTTCCTGTGCCCGTACCAGTCGTACCAGTACCCGTGCCGGTTCCTGTGCCCGTACCAGTACCAGTGCCCGTGCCGGTAATACCAGTCCCTGAGTGCGTAGTTAACTGTCTGCCGCCCGTGCCCGTGCCGATTTCCTACAACGAGCATGCCGGCGGAGAGGTGGTTGCGCTGAATACGCCGAAGCTGCCGCCTACTGGCAAAGGTACCGTTATTGGCTAACGGCACTTACTGACAAGAGCATGAAAGGCGGGAACTCATCTTCCCGCCTTTTTTGTTGCCTGCAGTTTGGTGATGGGCCTAGCCGCGCCCGCTTACTAGCCCCAATAAATCGCTGTTGAAGCCGAGGGCCTGGGCGAGGCGCAGGGCGGTGGCGGCTTGTTTGAGTGTGGTGGTGGTGAGGGTGATGGTTTCCGCCGCGATATCGGTGGCGAGCAGGCTGGTGACCGCACTGTGTACGCCGTGCAGCGTTCCACGGGTGGTGATGCCCGCAGTATCGATGCGTTCCTGATAGGCCGTGACTTGCGCCCGCGCGGTGGCGACAGCCTGCAGGGCGCTTGCCACCGGGGCGATGGCGGCGGTGGCATGGGCGGTGGTGTCGATGCTGGGGAGCGCGCCGCTGAACAGGGCGCTGCTGCGCAGATCGGCAAGCGGCAGGGCGATGCTGTCGCCCGCCGTGGTGCCGGTAATGATGGTGGGCGCGGCACTGCCGCTCATCGATCCATCGAGGATGCTGCTGCCATTAAAGCGTGTGCTGGCGACGAGCGGGTCGATGCGGGCGAGGCCCTGCGCAAAGCTGGCTTGCAGATAGGCGAAATCGTTGCTGCTGCGCTGGCCGTCGGCGGCGCTCGCGGCAAGGCGGGTCAGGTTGCTCAGCACGTCGTGGATGCGCGCGATGCCCTCGGCGGCGACCTGCAGGTAGGTGGTGGTGTAGGCGCTGGTATGCAGCGTGCCGCGCAGGGCGGAGGATTGCGCCTGCAGGCGGGTGGCGGTGGATACGGCACTGCTATCGTCGCCCGCATGGCGAATGCGGGTGCCGCTGCTGAGGCGGTAGCGCGCGGTGGCGAGTGCATTGGCCACATCGCTATAGGCTGCTACCGCTGGCGAAACGTTTGCTTGCGAGAAGCCCACGGTTGCCATGACACACCTCACGTCAACCGGGAAACGCCATCTACCTGACGTACGCGGCCTGCATGGGAGCGTCTACCTGATGCCGGATACGCGCCTTACATGGGCACGCATTCACCCTACATGGCGAGACATAAGCATAGCATGAAATGGAGGCCGGTTCAATCGTGGCGGTTAGTTGGCGCGTTGTGCGGGCGCCATGGGATTGCGGAAGCTGGTAAAGGCAGTGGTGCCCGGAGCTACGCCTGCAGCGGGCTGGTTGCTGTTGGCGGCAGTGACATTGCTGTTGGACAGCAATGCCATCACGTCGGCGATGACGTCGCGGTTGGCGGCGATACGGCCACCTTCCAGCCGCAAGGCTGCATCGCGCACCCAGGCAATATCACCCAGGCCGCTGCCCGGGCCGCTTTTGATTTTGTCGATGATATAAGCGGCGGATTTTTCATCGGCCAGCAGGTTGGTCAGCCCGCGATTGGTAAAGTCACCCAGATCCTTGTCGAGGGTGGCCATCAGCTTCGCCTGATCGGCGGTAAGGACGCTGCGGTCCATGGACTTCATCAGGTTGAGCAGGGCGTTATGGTTGCCGGGAACGGCGAAGAAGCCCGATAGCGCCTTGGCGTCGACTTGCGCGAAGGCATCCTTGGCGGGCACGCCCTCACTGGCGCGGATAAAGGCGGTCAGCACGTTGACGGTGCGCTCGCCGTTATCACCCTGATTGGCTGGATTAGTAGCGGTTTCTTTGCCGAAGGCGAGCAGGGCATCGATATTTTGTTTATTGAGGAACGGCGCTTCGCTGCGCGCAAGGATGGCAAGGTTGGCGGTGCCGGCTTTCTCGACCGAGGCGCGTGCACCACTATTGAGCAGGATGCCCATCGCGCGGATTTTGGAGGGTTTGTCACTGCCATCATCGACAAAGGCGCCCAGCAGCTTGAATGGGTCAACGCCGTTCGCGTTGATGGCGCTGAGGGCCGGCAGCGTCTCGGCGGTGAGTTTCGTTTTCAGCAGCGTGAGCTTGGCGCGCATGGCGGGCGGCAGCTCGGCAAGGTTGGTGCTCTCAAGGAAGGTTTTGATCGCGGCGACCGATTTGGGGTTCTTTGCCACTTCCGGCGACAGCACATACTCGGTGATTGGCGCTTGCAGCGCTTCTGCCGTCAGCGGCTGGATTTTGCCGATGGCGGTCAGCGCCGTTTTCAGCGCCTCGCCGGGCCTGCCATCAGCACCCATGCCGGTGGTTTGGATGAACTGGCTGAAGGCATTGAGATCCACCGGCAGCTTGGTTTTCAGCTCCGGCACCGTGTTCACGAAGGCGGCGATGTGCGGCAGGGCATGGATATTTTCCGGCGAGATGGCAAGGCGCACCAGCATCTCCGCCGGGTTTTCGCAGCGCAGCGCTATCAGGAATTTGGCCGCTTCGGCTTTGCCCAGTGCGGTTTCAATCGCGGTCACCAACTGCGGGTTTTTCTGGGCGGCGCTGATGCAGGATTTCTCCAGCCCGTCGCTCAGTTTGCTGGTATCGACCAGCTTGAGAAGCTCCGAGACGGGTTTATCGGCGATGACGGTGGCGAGCAGGGTGTTGGCGTCGTTGTTAAGCGCCGCCACCAGCGATTTGCGCAAGCCATCGGTCGCTTTGCCATCGGCCCCGATGCCATCGCGGATGAGTTTGCTGAGGGCATCGGCCTGCAGCGGCACGTTTTCGGGCATCACGCGCATGATCAGTTTCAGGGTGTTTTCGCGGTTGGCGTCGTTCAGCAGCACATCCAGCTTCGGCCCATTCACGATTTCTTTCAGCGAAGCCATCATGGCTTCGGCCGTGGGGCTCTTGGCGGCCGTGCTGCCGGGTTTGAGAACGGCAGCAGCAAGCTGTTGCACCGTGTCGGGTTGCTGCGTCATCAGCGCGAAGATGGTGTTGGCGTTGGTGAAGGTCTTCAGGTTGACCCGGCCCTTGCTGGTGACCGCATTGGTTTTTGGGTCGCGCTCATCGTTCGCGTCGCTGACGGTTTTCAGGAATCCATCGAAGGTGGCTTTGTCCTTGGCAATGATGCCGACCACTTCTTCGGGCACCTTGTTCTTGATCATTTTTTCGCGCAGCGCATTCATGTCCTTGGCGGCAAGGGCGCTGAGCGCAGCGTTCATATCGATGGGCACGCCCACTGTTTCGAACGCATCGAGCAGCTTGGCCTGCAGTCCCTCGGGAAGCATCTCGATGCCCTTCTTGATCAGGTCCTGGCCCCAGGACGATTGGGCAAACGTGTAAGCGAGGAACCCGGCGATGAGGAGCATGAAGATATTATCAAAGCTGATCATATCCCAGAGTTTGCCAAAGATATTCCAGGCCTTATCCGTTTTGTCAGCGACTTCCTCGTCCTCATTCGAGTCCGTGTTGGTCTGTGGATTACGCTTCTTGCCCATCGCCTATAGGTACTCCTTCACTATGCATCATAACGGCTCTTGATGACGGTTTGATGACAATGGAGCGATTATTTTCAGTTTTTGCATGAGCGGGTGCTCTTGCGCGCTAGGAAGGGTAATAGTCCGGCCGTTTGCGCAGGTGTCGGCGGAGGGCGATTCTAAGTCGCTGTGTGGCGGTGAGCGCTATGTCCGGTGTCGGCTGCCCGGCGGCGGTTTGGCAGGCGGGAATGATAGTGCCGTAATAGAAGCGATACAGCTTCGGCCAGCCAGCCGCGACCCCGTCATGGCCCCATTTATGGACCTGCTGCGGCACGCGGGCGACGGCTTCGAGGACGATAATCGCCTCCTCGACCAGCGGGTCGGCGTTGCGGTAGATATCCGCATCCGGCGCGAGGTTGAAGGCCATGTCGGCGAGGTAGCGGGCGACCGCATCGCCGTGGCGGTGATAGGGGTGCAGCGTGAAATGCGGGTGGATGTTCAGGCGCTTGCAGGCGCGGGTGAAGCGCGCCCAGCGGATGAGGCGGCGCAGCTGGCAAACCATCCATGGCGGGGTGTAGCGCAGGCGGGCATGGTAAAAGGCGACGGCGGTTTCGGCCCGGCAGAGGGCGCGCAGGCCCGCCGCGTCATACTGCGCGGCAAGGCGGGCGAGGTGGCGCTGGTCGTGGATGCGGGCGGGCCCGGCGATGGGCGAGGCGCGTAGCTGGCTGTGCGCCGCATCGGTCGAATGGCGGCCGAGGATGCCGCGCGCACCGCGCCGCAGATCCGCGAAATGGCCCAGCTCCTGCCCGGCGATGACCACCATGCGCGCCAGCGCCGGGAAGCCATCCGTGACATAGGTTTTATGCTCGCCCTCGAAGAAGGGGTCGCCCCCGGCCGAGACATACACGGCGGTGCTGGTGGTTTCGGTCGCCTGCAGCCCGCTGGCGGTGCCGAGGTTCTCCCACTCATGCACCGCCATCAGCTCGGCGACGTTGTGGGAATAGGAAATAAACAGCTCCGTGCCGCTTTGCAGTAGCAGTTGGATAACCGACGGATGGGCCGATTGCACCAGCACCCGGGCCACGCGCAGCTCCTTTTGCAGGCTGATGCCGCGTGCTTTTTTCAGCTCGCGCAGCAGGTAATCCCACACATCCGCAATGCCCTGGGCGCCTTGCGCGGGCGCGACATGGCGGGCGACCTCGCTGCGGGTGGCGGGGGCGAGTTTGGGGTCGGTCAGCTCGCGCTGGGTGAAAGTTTTGTCGGTGCCGGAGGAGCCGTAGCGCACGTAATTGCGCTGCGCGTCGGCATGGATGCGCAGCTTGCCCGAGGCAACCAGCGCCTGCGCGAGCGCTTCCAGCGGCGGCGGCATCTCCCATGCTTCGGTCGCGGGGATAAAGGCGAGCAGGTGGTATTGGTTGGCGGTCATGGGGGGACGCTAGCCGATGCGGGGCGCAAAGAACAGAGGTTAGCTGAGGACATTGCCGCTTGGATTCTTGGGTCCGAGGGGCCCGTCGATGCGCGTCGCTTCCGCCAGCCGGATCTCGTGGTTGGGCCGGATAAGGCGCGCGGCGGCGGCAAGGGCTTGCTCCATCCCGGCCACAAGCGCGTGCTGGGGGCGGGTTTCTTCCACCAGCGGCGCGGCATGGGCGGCAACTTCCGGGCTGAGGATGGGCGGCTGGGCCGCATGGGTGGTGACGCCGTTTTCGATGATGGCCGGTGCCGGTTTGGCGAGGGCCGTCAGGGCCTGCGCGCCGCTGATGCCTTTGGGCAGGCCAATGCCATCCGGCTGTTGCGTGGCGTTTAGGTGATGCGCGTTCAGGTGGTGCAGCAGCGCCTCGCGTGCCTCAGTGCCCGATGGCAGGGCAATATGCAGCCCTCCGGCACGGTGGGTGATGGTCAGGCTCGGAGCATCCGGCAGCGCTACCGCTTCCCCGGCAATGGTGATGGCCTGCACGGCCGCCTGCACCAGCATTTCGGGGTGGGCCTTGTGCATCTCGCTTTTCAGCGCATCCGGCAGCAGTGGGGTGAGGGCTTTGAGCAGGGCTGTGGGCTCGGGAGTGAAGGTGAGTTCGCGGCCGGGTTCGAGTGCCGTGATGGTGATGGCGCTGGTATCCGCGGTGGTGGTGATGCCGATGCTGGCCGGCAGCGTGGGCGGCAGGCCCAGCGCGCTGAGTGCAGGCGCGGTGTGTTCGGGGGTGAAGGTGACGCTGCACACGGGCTGGCCGTTTTCGATTGTATAGCGGGCGGTGCCGCCTTGGGCGAAGGGGGCGCAGGTGAGGTCGGGCAGGGTCTCGCCGGTCAGGGTGAAGGTCATGACGCTGCTGTTATGGCGGTTGCCTTCAAGCGTGGTGACCGTCGCGCTCACATCCTCGCGCGATCCGCTTGCGGGAGTGAGGCTAAGCCGGGTCACTTCCGGGTGGCTGTTGTCAAGCGTGAGCGTCACAGGGGCGCGGTTTCCTTGCTGGTGGTTTTAACCCATCCTACAGGGGAACCCTTAACAATCGGTTAAGCCGCGGGGGCCCGCAGGTGATAAAAATCAGAGGGTTTGGCGCACCCAGCAGGATTCGAACCTGCAACCGCTCGCTTAGAAGGCGAGTGCTCTATCCAGTTGAGCTATGGGTGCTTTTGCGCTGCCGCCGCATCCATAGAGCTGGCCAATTTCGTCGTCCTTTTTGTGCTCGGTCGGTCATGTACCATTCAGGTACACTCCCTGCCCTGTGCGCAAAAACTCCTAGAACTTGCCTCACCTCTATGGATGCGACGGCAGCGCCGGTGCATAAAATTCAACGCTGGTGAAGCCATAAACCACTATAAAAACGCTGACAACGCGAATAATCATGGTTATGTGATTTCATTGACCATCATCCTGAGGAGAGCATTGTGGCGTTATCGGCAAAGAAAATAATCGTGGCAGTGATTGGTGTAGTGGTGCTGGGCAGCGGTGCCGCATGGTATGTGGTGAGCGGCCAAACAGTGGCGGCGACGAAGCGCCTGGTTCTCACCATCAACGGCAAGGTGCATGCGGATGGCAGCTCCCTTAGTATCAGCTATGAAAAACTGCAGCGCACGGGCTTCCCGTCGATTGGCGTACGCTTTGTCAACCCGGTGCTGGATATGACGCTGCCGGCGGCGGGTGGCAAACTGCCGCTGCACATCAACTGGAAACGCACTGGCACGCTGGATGTGGTGACGGATTACATTGCTCATGAATACCGCGTAAACAGCCGTGGCACCGGCGCGCTGGTGCTGATGGCGGGCGACCAGACGATCAATGCCGAATCGGCGGAATCCGATGTGAAGATGTCGCTGACTGCGCGCAGTTTCAGTGCGTTCAAGGCCTGGAATGCGCTTGATATCCGCGATTCGGCAGCATTTCGTGCTGCGCTTAAGAATGTGGCGGGCGTGACCATCGATAGCGGGCCGTTGCTGATGAAGGATACGGCAACGGGCAACCCGATTTTTGCGCAGGACAAGGCCACGCTCGCCTTCACCAACCGTAGCACCGACCAGCGGATCGATTTCGACCTCGACACGCTGGTGCAGGGTTCGCAAGTGTCGCAGGCCTATAACGATGCGATGGCACGCTTGATGACGGTGCTGATGACGCCTGAAATGCCGATCGACATCGCCACGATGCCGTTTTCCGCCACCCGTGCGGGCAAGCAGGACGCCGATCTGGCGGTCCATGTCAGCATCCCCACCAGCAATAACGCGGCGCGTGGCGATGGGGTGGTCGATATTCGCCGCCTGTCGCTGAAGAATGATTTCTATGCGCTGAGCCTGCCGCTGAAGCTGTTGCTGAAGGATGATGGCAGCATGCGTCGCGCGACTGCTGCGCTGGATTGGACGCTGGAGGCAACCCCCGCCGGGGCGGCTGAAATGCAATATGTTGTCATGACAGCGCTTAACTTCCTGCCGGAAGTGGCGCGGGCGGGCACCGATGGTCGGCCAGCGATTGACCGTACGGCGCTGAAAGATCAATTTATCGCAGCGCTGCCGGTGCTCTCGACCCTCGGGCCGGTCAACCTCGCGCTTGATTTTGATGTGGCGATGCCATCGCCGGGCGCGCCCGGTGCGGCACCGGCGCAGGCAAAGCAATCGCTCACGGTGCGCCGGATTTTGCTCGGGCATAAACGCTGGAGCCTTTTGCTCAAGGGCGAAGGTGAGCGCGACTCCGCGGCAAGCAATATCGATTTCACCCTGACCTGTGCGCAGTGCGACGTGATGGCAGCGGACACGGTGCAAACCGCCCAGCAGCTGCAGGAAGCGCTGACCACGATGTCGCCGGCCCGTCCGACGGTGCTGGTCGATGCGGCGACCCTGCCGAAGGTGAACACCATGCTCGCCGAAGTGGGTGCCAAGGATGCGGAAGGTAATGTGGTGTTCGTCATCAAAACCGCCGGGCCAAACGACCTGCGTGTGAACGACAAACCCGCCGCCGAAGCCATGATAAAAGTGACCGCCGCCCTCATGCCGCCGCAACCGGCACCGGTGCCCCAGGTGGCCCCGGCTGTGGCTCCAGCCGCCAAGGTTGCCCCGGCCAAACACAAGCCAGCGCGTCGTTAGGATATAAGGAGACAAACGGATGGCAAACGCCCCTTACACAATCGGCATCATCCAGATGAGCATGGTGGCTGACCCTGCAAAAAACGTTGCGCGGGCGGTGGAATTGCTGCGCGAGGCGAAGGCCAAGGGCGTGCAGGTGGCCTGCCTGCCGGAGCTGTTTCGCAGCTATTATTTCTGCCAGAGCGAGAACCATGACTATTTCGACCTCGCCGAGCCGATTCCGGGCCCGACGAGCGATGTGTTCCAGAAGCTGGCGGCGGAACTTGAGATGGTCATCGTCGCCTCGCTGTTCGAGCGACGCACGGCGGGGATGTATCATAACACCGTCGTTGTGTTCGATGCGGATGGCGCGAATCTGGGCATGTATCGCAAGATGCATATCCCGGATGATCCGCGCTATTACGAGAAATTTTATTTCACGCCGGGCGATCTCGGTTTCAAGAATTTCGATACGAAATTCGGCCGCATCGGTGTGCTGATCTGCTGGGACCAATGGTTCCCGGAAGCGGCGCGCCTGACCGCGATGCAAGGCGCCAGCGTCATTTTCTATCCCACCGCCATCGGCTGGCACCCGGCGGAAAAAGCCGAGTATGGCGACGAGCAGTGGAACAAATGGCAGACCGTGATGCGCGGCCATGCGGTGGCCAACAACGTGTTCATCGCCGCCCCCAACCGCGTCGGCCTGGAGCCGGAAACGGATGGCGGCGCGCTGGAATTTTTCGGCCACAGCTTCATTAGCGACACTTCGGGCCGCTATATCCAGCATGCAGATGAAACCTTCGAAGGCGTGCTCACCGCGGTGGTCGATCCCCAGAAAGTCGAGAAACAGCGCCAGTACTGGCCGTTCTTCCGCGACCGGCGGATCGATGCCTACGGCAAGCTCACCCAGCATCCGGATGCGAGCAACTAAATGAAATCCACCTTCATCATGCCGCCCGAATGGGCACCGCAAAAGCGCATCTGGCTGAGCTGGCCGCATGCGCGCGCCGACTGGCCGGGCAAGTTCGCGCCGATCCCCTGGGTGTTCGCCGAGATGGTGCGGGCGATTACGCCGACGCAACGCGTGGGGCTGCTGGTCAAGGATGCAGCGACGCGCGCTGAGGCGATGGACATGCTCGACCGTGCCGGGGTGACGCTGACGCAGGTCGATTTCCTCGAAGTGAAAACCAACCGCGGCTGGCTGCGCGATTGCGGGCCGATCTGGGTGCGCGATGGCGCGGGTGCGCTGACCGCGCTTGACTGGAAATTCAATGCCTGGGCGAAATATGCCAACCACCGCCTCGATAATGCGGTGCCGGAGCCCATTACCGCCTTCACCGGCCACAGCCGCGTGCTGCCAAAGTATAAGGGCCGTCACGTGGTGCTCGAAGGCGGCGGCATCGAGGTCGATGGTGCAGGCACGGTGCTGGTGACGGAAGAGTGGCTGCTATCGGACACGCAAGTGCGCAATCCGGGCTTTAGCCGCGAGGATTACGAGGCCATTTTCGCGCAGTATCTCGGTGCGCCGCACACCGTGTGGCTCGATGCGGGGATTGTCGGCGACGACACGCATGGCCATATCGACGACGTCACCCGCTTTGTTGCGCCCGGCTCCGTGGTGACGGTGATGGAACGCGATAGCATGGACCCCAACGCCGCGATTCTGCAGGCCAACCGCACACGCCTTGGCCGCACCTCGCTCAACGTCACCGAGCTGCCGATGCCGCGCCCGGTGCTGTTCGAGGGCCAACGTCTGCCCGCGTCCTACGCCAATTTCCTGATTTGTAACCATGTGGTGCTGGTGCCGGTGTTCAACGATCCGGCCGACCAGATCGCGCTCACTGCCTTGCAGAAATGCTTCCCCACCCGCGATGTCATCGGCATCTACGCCCGCGACCTGGTCTGGGGCCTGGGCACCATCCACTGCCTAACGCAGCAGGAACCGGCGTAGCGCTAGCGCACCGCGCCTTTGCCACAGAGGGCACCTTGCAGTAGGTTGAAGGGAGCCTCGGTGGGGGCGAGGCAGGCATCCTGCATTTGTTTATCGATGTGCGATACGCCCGACTCGATCAGGCTGGCAGCAGCGTTGAATGCAGCATCCATCCGTGGTGCGGCGTAGCGTACCAAGGTGCCGATGCTCGAATTGCGGATATTCGTCCCATGGGCGTTATTATACGCCACCGACGTCGCTTCAGTGAATGCTTCCGAGATCAGGAAGGTGCCGGTGACGGCGACGGTGGCACAAGCAGACACGGCGCGCGAGCATAGCAAGGCGCCGGCAATCACCCCCGCAGCGGTGGTGGCGGCTTGCATGCCGGTGACAGCGACTTCGCCGACGGCACCCGTGGTATCGCCATCGATCGCGCGTACGGCGGCGGCGGCCCCGCCAAACACCGTGCTGACGGCGACACCGGCCAGCGGGATCCGTGTGCCGCTGACCGTGACTTTGAGAAAGTCGAATGCGTGCCCAATTTTCTCGCTGGTTTCACGCAGCACGGGTACTTTGCTGATCCCACTTACCAGCGCATCGCGTAGCGGCGGTACGGTGGTGGCGGAAATGAGTGCCCCGGTGGTTGCATTGCTAGCCGCGCCGCTAGGGTTGCCATCCGCCAAATCACGTAGGGCCTGATCGAAACTCATGGCCATGAAGCCGACACCCATTTTGTTTTTAGCGCCGAAGAGTGGGTCGGTGGCGGTGGGATCGCGGAGGCCGTGCCGTAACAGGCGATACATCGTGTCGGCAGCGGCAACGGGCGTGCCGCCGCGGATGGGCTCATGCTGTGGGGGTATGGGCGGTGGTTGCGTCGGACATACGAACGACTATAGCCCGGGAATCCTTAACTTTTGGTTAATGCTGGCCCGCTGGGCTGCTTGCGGTCAGCGCAATCCCGCTTGTTTGCAGGGCACTGTGCATGGCGTGCATGACTTTGACGAGGGATTCTTTGCTGCTGCCTTCGGCGCGGGCGGAGAGGGCGGCCTGGGTGTTGCTGGCGCGGATGAGCCACCAGCCATCGGCCGTGGTGACGCGCACGCCATCGAGCGCAACGCTGTCTGGATAGCGTTTTTGCAGCTCGGCGATGATGCCGAATTTCGTGTCATCCGCGCAGTCGATGCGGATCTCGGGCGAGGTGAAAAGCGGCGGCAACGCATCGACCAGCGCGCTGAGCGGTTGGCCGGAGGTGGCGACAAGCCGGGCGAGGCGCAGCGCGGCATAGATGCCGTCATCGTAGCCGTAATATTCATCCGCGAAGAAGATGTGGCCGCTGGCTTCCCCGGCGAAGCAGGCGTTTGTTTCGGCGAGTTTGGTTTTGATATGGGCGTGCCCGGTCAGCCACATCAGCGGCGCGCCGCCGGCGGCTTTCACCCGCGCGAAGAAACTGTCGGAGGTTTTAACATCGGCAATGATGGTGCTGCCGGGATGGCGGCTCAGCACGTCATCCGCCAACAGCATCAGCAGGTGATCGGGCGAGACGATGCGGCTGAGGTCATCCACCGCGCCCATGCGGTCGCCATCGCCATCGAATGCGACACCGAAGGCGAGCTTGCCGTTGGCCTGCGCGATGGTCGTTTGCAGATCGGCAAGGTTGGCGGCGACGGATGGATCTGGATGGTGGTTGGGGAAGCTGCTGTCGCTATCGAGGTATAACGTGGTGTGTTTGTCGGCGACGTCTTTCAGCAGTTCGCTGATAGCGATACCCGCGACGCCGTTGCCGCCATCCCAGGCGATGCTGAGTTTTTGCAGGGCCTTGCTGTCGCCGAGCGATTTGCGCAGCTCGAACACATATTCGTCGAGCAGGTCGACTTCCTCGCGTTTGCCGCGCGAATGCAGCAGTTGATTATGTTCGATGCGGTCGCGCAGGCTGGCGAGCTGGGCGCCGTAGAGGCTTTTGCCGTCGCACATGAATTTAGCACCGTTGTGTGAAGGCGGGTTGTGCGAGCCGGTGATCATCACGCTGCCATCCGCATGCAAATGGTGGGTGGCGAAATAGCATAACGGTGTGGGGCCGACCCCGGCATCCAGCACATGGGCACCAGCGCGGATCATGCCTTCGACAAAGGCTTCGCACAGGTTGGGGGAGCTTGCGCGGCCATCGCGCAGGGCGACGATGAGGGGCGTGCGGGTCTGGCAGACATCCGCCACATGGCTGGCGAAAGCATGGCCGATGCTTAGGAAATCTGCGGCATCCAGCGTTTCGCCGACAATACCACGCACGTCATAGGCACGAAAAAGCGAACTGTTGGGGAGATGCATGATGCGGCCTTATGCGGCAACCGTTTTATCATCGGCAACGGGCGCGTCGCTTGGCGGCGCGTCTGGCGTGGGGGCGCTAGCAGCGGCGGGTGCGGCGTCCTTGGGTGCGATGCGCGGATCGGTCAGCGCATCGCCCTTCTGGCCGGTGCGGGTTTGAGCGATGCGCTCGTCAATCACTGGGATGCGCAGGGATTTGAGCAGGTCGCGCACTTCCTGGCGGGCGGCCAGGTGCGACATCGACAGCGTGCCTGCTTTGTTGGTTTCCACCACATCGAGCACGGTGAGGCCGAGCAGAAACAGCTCGCGGAAAATCACCCGCTCCGAGAAGCCGGGCGCAAGGCGGCAGCCCAGGCGCTTGGTGAGGTCTTCCATCACTTTGGAGATCATGCGTTTGTTGCGCGCATCGATGTTGGACAGGCGGTTGCGCATGACCACCCAGTCGATCGACCCGCCATCGCGGCGGGCGCGCTGGATTTTTTGCTCCCACAGCATTTCGCTGTAGATGCTTGGCTTCTGGATTTTCATGGTGATGCCATCCACCGAGGCCAGCACGTCGAGATCGACGAAACTATCGTTGACCGGGGTGATGACCGTATCCGCATAGGAATGGGCGAGGCGCGAGAGATAGGTGTCGCTGCCGGGCGAATCGATGACGACGAAATCGCAGTTAACGAGCAGGCGGGCGAGGGCGCGGGTGAAGCGGTCGCGCTCATCGGCTTCGGATTCCTGATTGGTGAGGAAGGGGCTGCGGCTGACGACGACATGGGCCGGCATTGGCAAGGTGGTGTTTTCCGACGCCATGGTGGCTTTGCGGTTTTCAATATAGCGACTGAGCGAGCGCTGGCGGGCATCAATATCCATGCTGCCGACCTTGAAACCAAGGCGCAGCAGGGCAACAATAAGGTGCATGCTGGTGGTGGTTTTGCCCGAACCGCCCTTTTCATTGCCCGTCACGATAATGTGACCGCGCTTGACGGGGGTGGTGGAGTCGGGAATGGTGCTTGTCGGGTGCATACGCCGCTTTTTTGTTTGTCTGTTGCAAATTAGCCGATGCGCACGGCGCTGACAAGCACTTAAGACGATTTGTACGCCGCATTGTTGCATCTCTTTCCAAGCATCTGTTAGGGTGGCGGGATGATCGACCAACTTCCTGTCTACATGCCGTTTATGTTTGCCGTTGCGCTCAGCGTCTGCCTGCTATGGGTAGTGGTGAGTGACGCCGTGCGTTATATCATTCCCAACAAAGTGAACCTTGCGCTGCTGCTGCTGTTTGTTGCGGGGCTTTTCCTGTTGCCGGTGCAGCCGCTTTCAGCGCTGGGGCTTGCGTTGGTGGCGGCAGCGCTGGTGCTGGCGGTAGGGCTTGGCCTGTTTGCGCTGGGGCTGATGGGTGGCGGCGATGTGAAATTGCTCGCCGTGCTGACACTGTGGACGGGCTGGCATATGGTCACGGTGCAATTTTTGTTTATGACGACCATGGCCGGTGGGGTGCTGGTGCTGGTGGTGCTGGTGGCACGGTTTTTCCTGCCGCCTATTTGGATTAAGCTCCACCCGGGGCGCAACCTGCCGCGCCTGTTCACCGCCAAACAGCCGGTGCCGTATGGCATTGCCATCGCCGGTGCGTTTGCATGGTTGATGTGGGTGGGCGATATCCCCGTCTTGCGTTAGTGCACCGTTGCGGTGCCGGGTGCTTCGCGCTCGATGATGCGGGTGCCGCGGGCGACCATCAGCGCATGGTTGAATTCCGCACCGTAGATGAAAATCAGGTTCATCACATAAAAGAAAATCAGCGTGGCGATGAAGCCCGAAAGCGAGCCATAGACCAGTGTCACCTCGCTCACCTCGTGCAGGTAAAAGCTGACGAGCGAAGCCGCCGTCACCCACAGCACCACCACCAACACGGCGCCGGGCAGCACGTCTTTCCAGGTGAGTTTGATGTTGGGCAACACGTAATAAAACAACGCGACAAGACCAAACAGCGCCAGTGCGGCGATGTAGAGGAAATAGCTATCCATGAACTGTTCGAGCGCGATGGGGATGGTGATGCCGGTCAGGATCGCAAACCCGTTGAGCGCGATCGGGGCGAGCACGAACAGCACCATGGCCAGCAGGATCAGCAGTGTGAGGACAAACACTTGCGCGATGGAGGTCATCCGCCGCGAGAAATAGGCGCGCGGTTTGCGCACCTGATAGGCGCGGTTGAGCATGCCGCGCACCGCTTCTACCGCCGAGGAGGAGGTCCATAACGCACCGAGAATCGAGACGGTGAGGATGCTTTGCGGCGGGCCGGAAATGATCTCTTCAATCCGCGGGCGCAAGGTGGCCACCGCATCCGACGGCAGATGTTCGAGCAGCATGGCAATCAGGCTGCGCCCGGTTTCCCCCTGGCCGACCAGACCGGCTGCCGACACCATCAGCAGCAAATACGGAAACAGCGAGAGCAGGGCGAGGAACGTCAGATAGCCCGCCATCTCCATACCGTAATTGGTGGTGAGGTTATTCCCGGCCTGATAGCAAAGCTGCACGGATTGTTTGATGGACTTCCACATGCACGCCAGCCTAGCGCAAAATGGCGATACATCAAGCCTTGCATTGTTGGGACGAGCGATTAGGCTCGCGAGCGCATTCATCACGGAGAGACCCATGACCACGACCAGCCAACCGATGATCCATATCAACGGCAACACGCCTGCCGAATGCGCCTTTTTGCTCTCGCCCGAAGCGGTGGCGTTTGTTGGCGCACTTGCCGAAAAATTCGGCCCACGGCGTGAGGCATTGCTGGCCAAGCGTGCTGCGCGTCAGTTGGAGTTCGATCGTGGCGTGCTGCCGGATTTCAAGCCCGAGACCAAACATATCCGCGAGGGTGAATGGACGGTGGCGGAAGTGCCCGCCGACCTGCTCGACCGCCGTGTGGAAATTACCGGCCCGGCGGAACCCAAGATGATTATCAACGCGCTCAATTCCGGCGCGAAAGTGTTCATGGCGGATCTGGAAGATTCCCTCTCGCCGACCTGGGAGAAGCTGATGGAGGGCCAGAAAGCGCTCTATGATGCGGTGCGTGGCCAGCTGGTGTTCCATAGCCCGGAGGGGAAATCCTACGCGCTCAACAAAGCGAACCTGGCGGTGCTGATTGTGCGTCCGCGCGGCTGGCATTTGCCCGAGCGCCATGTGACGCTGGATGGCAAACCCATCGCCGGGGCGTTGCTCGATTTCGGGCTGTATTTCTTCCATAACGCCAAGGAACGCATCGCGCGCGGCACGGGTCCGTATTTCTACATTCCCAAGCAGGAATCGGCCGAGGAAGCGCAGCTCTGGGCGGATGTGTTTGCGTTTGCCGAACAGTATGTCGGCACGCCGCACGGCTGCATTAAAGCGACGGTGCTGATCGAGGTGGTGAGCGCCACGTTTGAGATGCACGAGATCCTCCACGCGCTGAAGGATTACGCGGTGGGCCTCAATTGCGGGCGCTGGGATTATATTTTCTCGGTCATCAAAAAATTCCATGCGCGGCCGGAGTTCAAGATGCCTGATCGCACGCAAATCACCATGGGCACGCATTTCCTCAAGAGCTATTCCGAGCTGCTGATCCAGACCTGCCACACACGCGGCGCGTTTGCGATGGGCGGCATGTCCGCCTTCATCCCGGTCAAGAATGATGTGGCGGCGAATGACAAAGCCTTTGCCGCCGTGCGCGCCGATAAGGAGCGCGAAGCCAGCGCCGGGCATGACGGCACCTGGGTTGCCCATCCGGGCCTGATTCCGGTGGCGATGGAAGTGTTCGACCGGCTGATGCCAGAGCCTAACCAGCGCAGCAATTTGCGTCTGGATGTCGCGGTGAGTGCAGCAGATTTGCTGGTGGTGCCCACCGGCACCATCACTGAAGCGGGCGTGCGCAACAGCATCAGCGTTGCAGTGCAATATACGGCGCAATGGCTTAATGGGCTTGGCTGTGTGCCGCTGTTTAACCTGATGGAAGATGCGGCGACCGCCGAGATTTCGCGCAGCCAATTGTGGCAGTGGTTGCACCATGGCGCCGCAACCGTGGATGGCAAGCCGATTATCGAGGAGCTGCTCACCGCATGGGCGGGCGAGGAGCTGGAAACCATTCGCACCTCGCTTGGTGATGCGGCCTTTGCGCAAGCGCCCTATGCTGCAGCAAAAGACCTGATCCTGAAGCTGACATTCGCGGCGGAATATACCGAATTTCTGACGCTGCCCGCTTACGAAGTGCTGCAGTAATGCTGCGGCTGCTGCTGTGCGCACTGGTGATGTTTGGCAGCACGGTTGCTGCCGCACAAACCACGTCGCGCGAGCGGGTGGTGGCCGTGAAACCGGATGGTTCGCTGACCCTTGCGAGCGGCGGCAATGCAGTGTTTGCGAATATTCTCCTACCCGATAGCAAACGCGCGGAAGCATGGCTTGCCCAGCATGTGCTGCAGCAGGAAATCACCTTCACGCCGGGCGAAGACGACCGCTATGGCCGCACGCAAATGGTGAGCCCGGTGACTGAATCCATGCTGCATGACGGGATCGCGGTGATCTATGCCAGCGTGGGCGATGTGCCCGCCAGCTGGCAGGCGGCGGAGCAGGCAGCACGCAGCGCCAAACGCGGCCTGTGGGCGGCGACGGATTTTGTGCTGACACCTAAAAATGCTGCGCAGCATATTGGGCAGTTTCATGCGATCGATGGCACGGTGACGCGGGTGTATGAAGGCAAAACCGCATCTTATGTCAATTTCGGGGATAACTGGCATACGGATTTTTCCATCATGCTTCCCGCCAAAATTCGCCGCAGCATGCCGTCCGCACCAAAAGTCGGCGACCGCGTGATGGTGCGTGGCTATCTCTACGAAGAAAACGGGCCGATGGTGACGCTGCTGCACCCGGCCAATGCGGTATGGCGTTAGCGCCTTACGCCGCCGCGTCCTGCGTCATCTCGATTTTCCAGCTGCCGCCGGGCTGTTGCTTCACATATTGCAGCGCGAAGCCGAGGGATTTGTAATGCATCCAGCGTTGGCGCGCGGCGGCGACTTTTTCTTCGTCCGCACCGTCGAACACATCGAGCAGCTTACTGTAGCTGGCGGCGCTGGCGGGCAGTGAGCCGTCCAGCACGCAGAGCACCGTGGCCCCGGCGGGGTTTTCGTCGGCCAGTGTGAGGTAGATCGGCTGCGCGCTGGCATGGCCGTCACGCGCCGTGCCGTGGGGCAGGAACCCATCGGGATCGTTGCTCCACAGCGCGTCGCTCATCTGTTTCAGCGCGCTGTCGTTGCTGAGGATCATGACGACCGTGACGCCCGAGGCCAGCGCTTTTTCCATCAGCTTAGGCACCGCGCGGGCGGCGGAGGTCGACAGCAAATGATAGAACTGGACGGTGGTGGCCATTAGCCGGCGTAGTTTTCTTCGATCCAGTCGTTGAGCAGGCGCACGCCCCAGCCGACCGCGCCTTTGGGCGCGAGCGGGGTGATGGGCTTGTTGGCCCAGGCAACGCCGGCGATGTCCAGGTGCACCCACGGCACATCGTTGACGAAACGCTGGAGGAATTGCGCGGCGGTGGTGGAGCCAGCCTCGCGGCCTTCACCCACGTTTTGCATGTCGGCGATGTCGCAGTTGATCATCTTGTCATATTCCGGCCCGAGCGGCATGCGCCAGAGTTTTTCGCCGGTGCGCTCGGCCGATTTGGCGAGGGCTTCTGCCATTTTATCGTTGTTGGAGAACAGCCCGGCGCGGTGCGAGCCAAGGCACACGATGATGGCACCGGTGAGGGTGGCAAGATCCAGAATGCATTGCGGCTTGAAGCGGCCCTGCGTATACCACAGCGCATCCGCCAGCACGAGGCGGCCTTCGGCGTCGGTGTTGATGACTTCGATGGTTTGGCCGGACATGCTGGTCACCACATCGCCGGGGCGCTGGGCGTTGCCATCGGGCATGTTCTCGACAAGGCCGACCACGCCGACCACGTTCACTTTCGCGTTGCGGGCGGCAAGGGCGCGCATAGTGCCGATGACGGTGGCGGAGCCGCCCATATCCCATTTCATTTCTTCCATGCCGTTGGCCGGTTTGATGCTGATGCCGCCGGTGTCGAACGTGACGCCTTTGCCGACGAGGGCGACGGGCTTCGCGCCTTTTTTGCCGCCATGCCATTGCATGACCACCAGCTGCGATTCACGCACCGAGCCCTGGCCCACGCCCAGCAGCGCGCCCATGCCAAGCTTCTTCATTTGCGCCTCGCCCAGCACCTCGACGCTGACGCCCAGCTTGCTCAGCTTTTTGCATTCTGCGGCCAGCGTTTCAGGATAAATCACGTTGGCGGGCTCGCTCACGATATCGCGCGTGAAGGCGACGGATTCAGCAATCGCCAGCAGCGGCGCGAACAGTTTTTTGGCTTTATCGGCATTGCCGGTGACGACGCTCACGGTTTTGAGTTTCGGCTTGTCTTCCGGTTTGATTTTGGTGCGGTATTTATCGAACGTGTAGGCGCGTAGTTTTGCGCCGTAGCCCAAATGGGCAGCGATTTCGGCGGCATCCAGCTTCACCGCTTTGGGCAGGGCGGCGGCGATGTCGAGATGGACGACTTTTGCAGCCAATGCACCCGCAACGGCGATGGCGGCCGATTCTTCCACCGTGAGGGCGGTGACGGATTTGAGCGCGCCGATGCCGACCACGAGAATGTGGCTTGGCGTTTTATGCGGGTTGAGCAGGGTCAGCGTTTCGCCTTTTTTGCCAGTGAATTGGGCTGCGCTGAGCGACTGAGCGACATAAGCCGCCGCATTGCCGAGTGTGTCCTTGGCGGCGATGGCCAGGTCCTCGCCGACGAAAACGGCGGTGGCGCTGGTGGTTTTGGCGGAAGCGGCGCGGGTGGCGGCAAATGCAATGCTAATCATGGAACCCTCGAACTGGTGATGAAAAATCGATGTGTTAAAGAGATATAGCAAAGTTGCGCGTGAACGCAACCCGCCCTATAAGCTTTCCATGCGTCAGTATGAACGGTATCTCTTCATGCATCTCCTGTGGCCGACGGTGCTTATCACCGCGAGCCTGACGGGGATCGTGTGGCTGACGCAGATCCTCAAATTCCTTGATTTCATGATGAGCCGCGGGCTCTCGATCGGTGATTTTCTTTACCTGACGGCGCTGATGTTGCCGTCCTTGCTGCTGATGCTGATGCCCATCTCGCTGTGCATCGCGGTGGTCTACACCTACAACCGGCTGACGGTGGAAAGTGAGCTGATTGTGCTCAACGCGGTCGGTGTCAGCAAATGGCAGCTGGCGAAACCGGCGCTGCGCATGGGCGTGGCCTGTATGTTGCTGTGCTATGGGCTGTCGCTCTACCTGATGCCGGTGGCGAACGAGAAATTCCAGGATATCCGCACCTTCTTCCGCGATAAATACACCTCCGTGCTGCTGGAGGAGGAAGTGTTCAACAACCCGATCGACGGCGTGACGGTGTTCGTGCGCGAGCGCGATGAAAACAACCTGCTGTCGGGCATTCTCATGCATGACAGCCGCAACCCGAAACAGACCATCACCATGATCGCCAATCGCGGGCGGATGGTGCAGACGACTGCCGGCCCGCGTTTTTACCTCGAAGACGGCATGCGCCAGCAATGGAGCGATGGGCGGGTGAGCTGGCTGGCCTTCAACAGCTACGCCATCGACATTGCGTTTTATGGGCAGGATGTGGTGCGCAAAAAAGATCCCGGCGAGCGCACCATCGGCCAGCTTTTCGACCAGGAGGGGTTGAGCGACAAGCAGGCCGCCGCCTACCGCGCCGAGGCCCATCACCGGCTGACATGGCCGGTGTTCGCGCTCAGCCTGCCGCTGTTTGCGCTGGCCATTTTATTTTCCAGCGAGTTCAACCGGCGCGGCCAGTGGCAGCGCATGGTGGTCGCGACGGTGGGCATGGTTGGCATCGTGATGCTGCACTTCACCGTGCGTAGCCTGAGCTTGAAACATGACGCCGCCGTGATCGGCCTGTACCTGCTGGTGCTGGGCAGCGGCGCGGGCAGTGCGTATGTGCTGATTTCCGGGCGGGTCATCTCCTGGCGGCGGCGGGCGGTAATGCCGCCACTGGTGGCCGCATGATGCTGCGCTTGCCATTGACCTTGTCGATTTATATCGGGCGGCATTTCCTGATTGCGGTGCTGGCGACCATTGGCATCATGCTGATGATTGTCGGGTTGATGGAGCTGCTTGAGCTGGTGCGCCGCAGCTCGGATGTGGTGCGCAACGTGCCGTTCCTGATGGTGCTGCAGATGACGGCGCTGAAGCTGCCGACCACCGCAGAGAAAATTTATCCCTTCGCGGTGATGATCGGCGGTATGGTGACGCTATCGCGGTTGACGCGCAACAGTGAGCTGGTGGTGACGCGCGCCGCCGGGGTTTCCGTCTGGCAGTTTTTGATGCCGGGGGTGGCGGTGGTGGTTGGGCTTGGGATCATTTTCGTAACGGTGATGAACCCGATTGCGGCCTTCACCATTTCGCGCTTCGAGCGGATCGAGGCGAAATATATCACCGGCAAAGCGAGCCTGCTGTCGATCTCGCCCTCGGGCCTGTGGCTGCGGCAGACGGATGAAAAGGGCATCCTGTTCCACAAAGCCGAAGCGCGCGAATATATCATCCACGCGGTGCGGATGGACCAGTCGACCTACGCGCTCGATGATGTGATTATCTTCCTCTACGACAAGGACCACGGCTTCCTCGGCCGGGTGGATGCGCCCAAGGCCATGCTGCAGCCGGGGCAATGGACGATCGACCATGCCGTGCTTTCCTCGCCAACCACGTTGCCGCAGGAAGTGCCGCGCTATGTGATGCCAACCCAGCTGACGCTTAGCCAGATTCAGGATAGCTTTTCGGCGCCGGAAACCTTTTCCTTCTGGCAGCTGCCGGGCTTTATTGCGGTGCTGGAGAAAGCGGGCTTTTCGGCGCTGCATCACAAGCTGCATTTCCATAGCCTGATTGCCATGCCGCTGTTGCTGGCGGGCATGATGCTGCTGGCGGCGGTGTTCACGCTGCGGCCGCCGCGGCGCGGGCGCACGGGCATGCTGCTTGTCATCGGCGTAACCTCGGGCTTTTTGCTCTATTTCGTCACCAACATTATTTACGCGCTCGGCGCGGCGGGTGATTTGCCGATTGTGCTGGCCGCCTGGGCGCCGACCCTGATTGTGCTGATGATCGCGGGCGCGGCGCTGCTGCATCTGGAGGATGGCTAGATGTGGGCGCGGCGGATAGTGATGGTGATGACGCTGCTGCTGCCACTGGTGGCAGGAGCGGCATCGAACGCGCCCGGGCTCTATCTGGAGCCGGACAAGGAAGCGCCGCCGCTCGATCGCATCCGCATCGGCGGGCAGGATAAAGACGCGCCGGTGACGGTGGATGCCGATGAAATGGGCATGGATCAGCAAAATGGCGTGGTGGTCGCGACCGGCAATGTTGAGGTGATGCAGGGCGAGTCGATCCTGACCGCCGATACGCTGATCTATTACCAGAAAACCGATATCGTGGTGGCGCAGGGCAATGTCAGCATGCTGCAGCCCTCGGGCGATGTGTATTTCGCCGATCGCGCCGAGCTCAAAGACCAGATGAAGAAGGGTATCATCCATAATTTCAAGGCGCGGATGGCGGATAATTCGGTGCTGGTGGCGAAGTCGGCGGTAAAGGTGAATTCGAGCGTGACGGCGCTGAAGAAGGCTTCCTATACGCCATGTAACCTGTGCGAAAACATGGCGCCCTTCTGGCAGATGAACGCCGGCAGCGCGGTGGTCGATGACATCAGCGAGCGCGTCACCTACCGGGATGCGACGATCGAGATGATGGGCTATCCGGTGCTCTACACGCCGTATATGTCGCACCCGACGCCGGATGCGACCGGCAAGAGCGGCTTCCTCGCGCCGATTTATTCGACCAATGTCTATTTCGGCGCGACGGTAAAAGCGCCCTATTACTGGCGGATCGACGAGGACAAGGATGCCACCATCACCCCGTGGATGACCGCCGAAGAAGGGCCGCTGCTGCAATGGGATTACAACCAGTTGCGCAATCACGGCGATATGCGGGTGCGCGGCTCGTTCTCCTTCCCGGAGAAAATCGACAATACGGGCGCGACCGTTGGCGGTAGCGAGCTGCGCGGCCATATTTTCGCGCAGGGCACCGAAATGATCGACGACGACGTGCAGGTCGGCCTCGATATCCAGCGCGCAACGGATGATACCTACCTGCGCCGCTATGGTTTCAGCGACCAGCAATCCCTGTTCAGCCGGGCCTATATCGAGCAGGCGCAGGGCCGTAATTTTGCATTGGCGCAGGGGCTTTCCATCCAGGGCTTGCGGGCGACGGATAGTGGCAAAACCACGCCGCTGGTGCTGCCGATCCTGCAAGGCTATTACGAAACCGCACCGGATGCCTATGGCATCACCTACCATATCGCGGGCGATGCGCAGTCGCTGACGCGCCAATCGGGTGTCGACCAGCGCCGCCTGTCCGTCACGCCCGGCCTGACACTGCCCTATGTGAGCGATGGCGGGCAGGTCTTCACCACCACGCTCAACCTGCGGCAGGATCTCTATAACGCGGATAATGTGCCGATCACCACCGGCGGCGGCACGTTCAGCGGCACCACCGCGCGCACCTTGCCGCAAGCGGCGCTCGAATGGCGCTACCCGCTCATCAACCAGTTCGAGCAGGGATCGTGGGTGGTTGAGCCGGTAGTGCTCGGCGTCGCCCAGACCAACGAGGGTAACCCGCAGGAAATTTCTAACGAGGATAGCAAACTGCTGGAGTTGAGCGACACCAACCTGTTCAGCATCGAACGCATGCCGGGACTGGATCTGGTCGATAGCGGTTCGCGCGTGGCTTACGGAGTACGCAGCCAGTATTTTGCGCCCAGCGGCGTCACGCTCGATGGGTTGCTGGGCCAGAATTACAGTTTCACCAGCGACACGCCGTTCCCCAATTCCACCGTTCAGGGCGAACGGTTTTCGGATTATATCGGCCGCGTTGGGCTGGCCTATGCGCCGCTGTCGCTGTCCTACCGTTTTGCGCTCAACAAGGCCAATGCGGCGTTCAACCGCAACGAGGTTGGGCTTGGTTTCAGCAAGCCGTGGCTGACATTTTATACCTCCTACCGCGCCATCACCAACAACCAGTATTTGAACGACAGTCAGGAAGGCATTGTGAGCGCAACACTGCCGGTGTCGGATGAATGGAGCATCTACGGCGGCGCCCGGCGTGATCTGGAGCTGAACCAGATGGTGACAACCAATGGCGGTATTATGTACAAGAACGAGTGTTTCAATCTGATGCTCGATGCGCTACGTGTCTATGCGGCGGATCGGGATATTCAACCGACCACGTCGGTGACGTTCCGCGTCGGTTTCAAAAACCTGGGAGAGTTCGGTGGGAAATAAGATGCTACATCAACCGCGCACATGGCTGGTGCTGCTGTGCCTGCTTGCGCCTCTTGGCGCCCACGCCACGCGCGTCGGCATCGCTGCTGTCGTCGGCGATGATATTATCACCTCGACCGATGTCGCCGAGCGGCGGGATTTGATTATGGCGACCGCGGGCATTCCCGCGACCGTCGAAAACCAGGCCAAGCTGACGCCGCGCATTGTGCAGTCGCTGGTGGATGAAGCGCTGGAGCTGCAGGAAGCCAAGCGCCAGTCGCTGGTGGTGAGCGATGACGAGGTGGGCAAGGCCATCGAACAAATGAGCGCCACGCGGCCGCAGGCGGAAGGCACGCTGAAAGACTTCATCACCCAAAAAGGCCTGTCGATGCGCTCGCTGGAAAACCAGATGCGCGCGCAGCTGGCCTGGGCCAAAGTGGTGCAGCGCAAACTGCGCCGCAACGTCACCATCTCGCAGGATGAAATTCTGCGCGCGCAGCAATCCGCCGCCGCTGCACCGGGGGAGGATGAAATTCGCCTCGCGACATTGGCCGTCTCGGTGGATGCCGGGTTGAACGAAGCCGCCGCAAAGAAACTTTCCGATGAGATCGCCTTGCAGCTGAAAGCGGGCACCGAAATGCCAACACTGGCGGCGCGCTATATCAAGCAGCCACAGGTGCAGTTCAGCCCGCCGGTCTGGGTTGCGGAAAACGCGATGCAGCCTGCTTTGCAGCAAACCCTGCGCAGCATGAAAAACGGCGAAGTGACGCCGCCGCTGCAAGGTGGCAAGGGCTTCCAGTTCATCCAAATGCTCGACCGCAAGACCCTGCCCAAACAGGCGGATGCGACCGAGTTTGCGATCAAGCAGATCCTCATCCCCGTGCCCCCCAAGCGGGATAAAGTATCGCTCGCGAAACTGCGCACCGCGGCAAGCACCCTGCGCAGCAATCCCGGCGATTGCATGAGCGAAACGCTGCCTGCCACTGGGTTCGATGCCAAGGCAAAATTTGTGCGCACCCATTTTGGTGCGATGACGCCCGAGCAGCGCGCCATCGTCAACCATCTGGAGGTGGGGGATATCAGCGAGCCGTTGATGTCGCCTGAAGCGGTGCGGCTGGTGATGCTGTGCGAGAAGATCGAGCCCTCCGGCGGCAACGTGCCGCAGGCCGAAGAAGTGCGCAAGCAGCTCTTCGCCGAGAAGCTGGAGCTGGAGGCACAAAAGCTGCTGCGCAACCTGCGCCGCGATGCTTATATCGACATTAAAGGTGACAAGTGAGCGCGGAACTGCTGCCGCTGCGCGAGGTCATCGACGCGTTCGATCTGTGGCCGAAAAAATCGCTCGGCCAGCATTTCCTGCTCGATAGCAACCTGCTCGCCAAAATCGTGCGCGCCGCCGGTGACGTGAGCGCCGCGCAGGTGATCGAGGTTGGCCCCGGCCCCGGTGGATTGACGCGGGCGATCCTTGCTGCCAATCCCGGCGCGCTCACCGCCATCGAGAAAGACGCCCGCTGCCTTGCTGCGCTTGCCCCGCTCAGCGAAAAATACGGCGCGCAATTTTCGCTGCTGGAGGCGGATGCGCTGGAAGTGGACATTACCACCATCGGCACCGCGCCACGCATGGTGATTGCCAATTTGCCCTACAATGTCGGCACCGCGCTGGTGATCGACTGGCTGCAGTTGGCGGCCGTCCATGGCCCGGCCGCGCTCACCAGTTTCACGGTGATGCTGCAAAAAGAAGTGGCCGAGCGCATGGTCGCGCAGGTGGGCGATGCTGCCTATGGCCGCCTGTCGGTGGTGATGCGCCAGTTCTGCGATGCGGCGATTATGTTCGATGTGCCGCCCGGTGCGTTCAGCCCGCCGCCCAAGGTGGTATCGGCGATTTTGCATGCGCGCATCCTGCCGCAACCGCGCGAGGATGTGCCGCTGAAGGCGCTGGAGCGCGTGGTCGCCTCGGCCTTCAACCACCGCCGCAAAATGCTGCGCCAGTCCCTCAAATCCCTTGGGGTGGATGCGATTGCACTGTGCGAAGCAGCAGGCATTGACCCTACATTGCGTGCGGAAGATTGCGACCTGCCGATGTTCGCCCGCCTGACGAAAGCGCTGCTGGCCGCTTAGCCCTTGGGGGCACACAGCCGGGTGACGAAGGCGCCGATATCGAGCTGGCGCCAGCGCTTGAAACGCTCGGCATGCAGAATGCGCTGGATATGCGCCATCGCCTTGTCGAGGTCTTCGTTGACGACGACGTAATCATATTCTTCCCAATGTGAGATTTCCTCGGTCGCTTTGGCCATGCGCTTTTGCACGGTGGCTTCGCTATCCTGCGCGCGGCTGCGCAGGCGACGCTCCAGCTCATCGAGCGTAGGCGGCAGGATGAACACGCTGACCAGATCCGCCCGGCAGGTAAGGCCGAGTTGGCGGGTGCCTTGCCAGTCGATATCGAACAGCACATCACGCCCGGCATCGAGCGAATCCATCACCTGTTTTTTGGGGGTGCCGTATTTGTAATCGAACACGGTGGCATGTTCGAGCAGCTCGTTATTGGCCACCATCGCGTCATATTGCGCATCGCTGACGAAATAGTAATCGCGGCCCTCGACTTCGCCCGGGCGCATCGGCCGCGTGGTAACGGAAACCGACATCGCCACCCCCTCCTCGGAGGCCAGCAGGCGGCGCGACAGCGTGGTTTTCCCAGCGCCCGAAGGCGAGGAAAGCACGAACATCAGTCCGCGGCGTTTGGTCATCGGGGGGTAATGTTTGGACGTCATCGGGCAGCAACCATAAGAAAGCGGTGAAGGTTGCGCGGCACCTTAACGCAAAGCCTAAAGCGTGGGAACAGGTTTATTCGCGGCCCGCTTTGCAGGCATGGCGGCGCTTAATGCGCGTGGTGGGCGTGGGCGTCCTTCGCGGCGTCACGCACCGGCAACGTCACCGTTTGCTGCGGGGCGTGTTTGAAGCGGAAGGTGAGTTTCACCGCATCGCCTTTTTTGAGCGGGGCGGTGAGGCCGATGAGCATGGTGTGCATCACCCCTTGGGCGCGTTGCACGGGGGCGGGGGTGCCGGCTTTAAGCTCCAGTGCGTCCAGCTTGCGCATGCGCATAATGCCATTCGTCATGTCGCTGGTATGCAGCTCGACCGCTTTGCAGCATTCGGAGGTGATGCTGAGAATGCTGTCATTTTCTGTGCTGAGGGCGGTGAAAAAGGCGACGCCCACATCGCCGCGCGAGGGCTCGGCATAGGCATCCGAAATGCTGACGGCGGCGTTTGCGGCGCTTGCGGCCAGCAGGCAGCAGGCAGCGGCAAAGGCGCGGATGGATTTATTTAACATAGCTGGCGAGCCCTTCTGCGAGTTCCTGCTCTGAGACACCATGGGTGAAATGGGTCACGTATTTCCCGTCCGGCCCCATCAGGTAGATGAAGCCCGAGTGATCCATCACATAACCCATGGCGGAGGTTTTGTCTTCGACCTTGCTGTAATAGACCTTGAAACTATCCGCCGCGGCCTTGATTTGCGCGGGCGTGCCGCTTAAGCCCAGCACGCGCGGGCCAAAATGGCTGGCATATTCGGTGGTGGAGGCAGGCGTGTCGCGCTCCGGGTCCACCGTAATAAAAATCGGCTGCACGCGATCGGCGTTTTTGCCGAGCTGGTTCACGACATTATTCATCAGCAGCAAGGTGGTAGGGCAAATATCCGGGCAATGGGTGAAGCCGAAATAGACCAGCATATAGCGGCCGCGGAAATCCTGTGCGGTGACGGTTTTGCCCTTTCCGCCCTGCAAGGTGAACTCGGCGGTGATGAGGGGTGCTGCCGCGCTGCCATCGGCCCCGCGCGGGTTACTGAAGACCGAGCCGCCGACCCAGCCGAACAGCCCGACCAGCCCCAGCACACACACCAGCCATGCGATGACAATTTTCTTCATGCAGCGTTGGTATGCTGCATGTGCACATAAGTAAAATGAAAGCTTTGTGACAATCAAGTTAATGGCGCTTAACGAATCGCAAGCGGTTCATATCTATAGGCAATTTATGGACGCTGGTAAAAACGGTTAAAATAGAGTAGGATAAAAGAAAATTAGAAAATTGAGCTAGGATGGTATGACGCTTAACGTCACAGGTCTGCCCGACACATCGTCGGCGGCACCGCAGGTTCGTGCGGTGGCGCAGGTGATTTCTGCGCCGGGCATTACCGATGCGGCGACCATCGCCCGCCAGCAGATGGTGGCGGCAGCACCGGCGCCAACCCTCATCGCGGCGTATGCGGCCCAGGTTGCCACGCCGCCCAAACCGCCCGTGCGCACGCCAGCCCCCAGTTCCTCCAGCGCGTTTGCCGCGCAATTCATCGCGCAGACACCGGGCGCGACGGCGGATGATCTGGAGCTTTTTTCCGTTCCCGCCAAACCGCAGGATGCGCCGGAGCAGGCCGTGGTGGAGGATGATTTCTTGAGTGCCCTGCGCATTGCGCGCGGCGATATTCCGGCGATGGCAGCAAAAGCGCCAGTGGCAGCAAAGGCTGAGCCCGCGCCACTTGCTGCGCCGCCGCCTGCCGTTGTTGCGGTAGTGGCGGCGAGTGTGCCTGATATCACGATTCGCACCACGCCAGCGCTCGCAACCGCCCTTGGCTTGCCATTGAGCGTTGCGGTGCCGGTGAAAAAGCAAACCCTGCTCACCACACGCGGCACGCAGGCCTATCAACTGGCGGAAGCGCGGGTGCAGGGCATCCGCCGTGAGCCGCTGACGGCGGTTCTTTAAGCGAGCGTCGCCGCATCCGGCCAGCGATAATGGCCTTCCAGAATCGTCGCTGTATCAATCGCGGCCAATTGGGCGGTCATGGTTTCGATATAGCGCGCCATGCGGTCGAGCTGGGCGACATCGCCCTGTTCCACTGTGCCATACAGGTTGCGGGCAAGCGCCGTGCGCAACACCGCCGCATCGCTGAGGCCCGCCGCATAGGCCTGCAAACTGCCGTGATAGGACTTGCCCATCTTCTTGATCCGCTTGCTGACGCCAGTATCGGCGATGCCCATTTCGCGCAGCGAGCGATCCATATCCGCAAAAAATGCTTCGCTGAGGAATTGCCCGAACTGTTCCAGCGCTTCGCGCAGGGGGCGTTCCGCCCCCGCTACCGCTCCCCCTCGTTCGCTCCGCTCCGGCTCGCCCGCAGGGCTACGCACCGCCGCGTCAGCCACCAACCGATGCTGGATCAGGAACTGATGCAGCACGATCAGCTCGAAGCGGCCATCGATCGTATCGGGCACTTGCGCGGTGGTGAAGAAAAAGGGATTTCGTGCAGCCGCAACGAGTGCTATATAGGTGGCGACCACCGCCGCAGGCGGCTTGGGAATGAACAGTTTACGAAGGGCGCCGAGCATCCATGACTCCAAGGTTTATGCGTTTCCTGCTTCCTATCAGCATCGCCATGATGATGGCAAGCTGCGTGCCGATTGTCGATACGCGCGGCCACAGCAACGAGTCGGCGGATATGAGCCAGATCGTCGCCGGGCAAACCAGCGCGGACGATGTGGCGGCCCTGCTGGGCAGCCCCACCACCAGCTCCAATTTCGGTGAGATGACGTGGTATTACGTCACCCAGAAACAGGAGCGCGTGGGCGTGCTGGCGCCGGAAGTGACGGAGCAGCACGTGACCGCGATCAGCTTCGATGGCAACAAAATCGTGAAGGACATCAGCGAATACGCCAAGGAAGAAGGCAAGCTGGTGGATATCGTCGATAAGACCACCCCGACCGAGGGCCATAAGATCACCTTCATGGAGCAAATGCTGGGCAATTTCGGGCGCTTCAACAGCCCCGGCCGCAGCATCGATCCGCGCAATTTAGGGCGGTAAGTGCTGGGGGCTTTTCCCTTTGCTTTCATATCTTCCATCATTGTCATGCCGGGCTTGTCCTTCGCATCCAGCCCAGCCACACGGCGGGACCCCGGGACAAGCCCGGGGTGACAAGCGGGGTGTGTAACATGGACACGAGTAGTTAGATTAGCGGTATTCCCACCCGGCGTGATCGAGGGCGACAGGTGCGCCGTTTTTATCCTGTAGCTGCACGGTGGTGCCCGTGGTGATGGTGCCGATGCGGGTCAGCGGCAAGGCCAGTTCCTGCGCGACGTTGGCGAGCGTGGTGCGTGCGCTCACGGGTGCGGTGAAGCAGAGTTCGTAGTCATCCCCACCATTCAAGATGACGGGCCACAGCGCCGCATGTTGCTGCAGCATTTTTTGCGCCTGTGCGGATAGTGGCACCGCATCACGTATCACGGTAGCGCCGACATTGCTGGCGCGGCATAGCTGCCCGGTATCTACCAATAATCCATCTGAAACATCAAGCGCGGCGGTGGCGATGCTGCGCAGCATATGGCCCAGCGCAAGCCGTGGTTCGGGCGCGTGGTAACGCTGCGCAAACGCATCGGCGAGTGGGAGCTTTTGCTGCAGCAACGTAAGCGCCAACGCAGCATCGCCAATGGTGCCGCTGACATAAAGATCATCCCCATGCTGCGCGCCATGGCGGCGCAGCGGTGCGCCCGCGATGAGGCCGATACAGGTCATGCCCGCATGGATGATGTTGCCGCCGCTGGTGCTGTCGCCACCGATGAGCGCCATGCCAAACGCCGCTTGCTCGGCGGCGAGGGTGGCGGCAAACGTTGCGAACCATGCGTCATCCGTCGCGGTGCTGCTGTGCAGGTTGATGCTGTAGCGCCAGGGCGTGGCGCCCATTGCGGCGAGGTCGGAAAGATTGCGCCGCACGAGCTTTTGCGCGTAGTGCGCGGGGCTCGCCGCATCGAGCACATGGATGCCCTGAATCACGCTATCGGTGGTGATGATGAGCTGCTGGCCCGGCGGCGGGGTGAGCAGCGCCGCATCATCCGTAAGGTGGAAACTGCCGGGCTCGGCGATGGTGAGCGGTGCGAAATAGCGGG
The DNA here is from genome assembly GCA_040384265.1 of Pseudomonadota bacterium. GTDB lineage: Bacteria > Pseudomonadota > Alphaproteobacteria > Rickettsiales > UBA3002 > QFOX01. The sequence goes on from JAZKJM010000004.1 coordinate 65,097, forward strand.
CGATGCGATCGCGCTCGGCCATGGCTACTGCTCGCTTGGACGAACGCTGTCGAGCAGGAGGTTGAAGGCCTTGTGGGCGTAGTTCAGCTCTTCGTCCGTCACCAATTGGGCGGCGACTTCGGTATATTCATCGACCAGCAGCGCGCGTACGCGCTCGGGGTAGGCGATGGCCTCGGCGGCGCAGGCATGCAACACCGACAGCAGCGGCAGGCTCATGCGCGCCTTGGTCCAGCCGGGCAGGATCATGGTGTCGATGGCGGCTTGGATGCTGGCATGGTTCGTTTGCGCAGCTTCGATGATGGTGTTGAGCAGCGTCGCTTCTGGCTGGGTGGCGTGCGGCAAATCATCGGTATCGTTGAGTTTGCTATCGGCCCAGGATTGCAGCAATTGCGCGGCCAGCAGCGCCGGCAGCGTGGTCTTTTCGATCAGCGCTTCGGAATAGAGCGCCTGCACGGCGGCAAGGCGCGAGGCGCGTTTGCGCATCAGGGATTTACGGGGAGCGTTCATGCGTGGTCCAATCCGAAAACATGGCGAATCTGCACCATGCGTAAGCAGGCGCGGGCCGCGTCGCCGCCTTTGTTACCCTGCGCCGTATCGGCCCGTGCGACGGCTTGCGCCATCGTTTCGCAGGTGAGAATGCCGTTGCCGATGGCGGTGTGGTGGCGGATGGCGATATCCTGCAGGCCGCGCGCGGATTCATTCGACACTGTGTCGTAATGCGAGGTTTCACCGCGGATGACGCAGCCAAGCGCGACAAACCCGGCATAACGCTCGCTGCGCTGGGCGATGCTGATCGCGGCGGGAATTTCGAGTGCGCCGGGCACCGCGATCATCTCGGCGGTGTAGCCCGCGTCATAAATCGCGGCAGTGGCGCCGGTAATCAGCATTTCGCTGATGTCCTGGTAATAGGGGGCGACGACGAGCAGGATCGGTTTCATGGGACCTCAATAGGACGGTGGCCGTTGATATGTAGCCCATAGCCATCCAAACCGACAATCATTTTTGGAGTATTCGTCAGCAGGGTCATTTCGCGCACGCCCAGATCGAGCAGAATTTGCGCGCCGATGCCGTAATCGCGTAAGATCGGCGTCGCCGGTTCCTCGCCGCGTTTGAGCTTCAGCCCATCGGACGCGGCGGTGCGGCGCGGCTCGCGCAGCAGCACCAGCACGCCGGAACCTTGGGCATCCAGCATGCGCATGGCTTGCTGCAACACCCCGGCGCGGCCATGCGAGCTGTCGCCCAGCACGTCGTGCAACACATCCAGCGCATGCATGCGCACCAGGCACGCACCCTCGCGCGGGATGCTGTTTTTCACAAGCGCGAGATGCTCGGCATAGCCCGGGCTCTGCGCGTAGGCGATGCATTGGAAGCTGCCCGCAAAGCTAGTGGTGATCGTGCTTTCTACTAACCGCGTCACCAACTTTTCCGAACGGCGGCGATAGGCGATAAGGTCGGCAATGGTGCCGATTTTGAGGCCGTGCAGGGCGGCGAACTCCAGCAGGTCCGGCAGGCGGGCCATGGTGCCGTCGTCATTCATGATTTCGCAAATGACGCCGGATGGCTTGAGCCCCGCCAACCGCGCGATATCGACCGCCGCTTCGGTGTGCCCGGCGCGCACCAGCACGCCGCCTTCGCGCGCTTCGAGCGGGAAAATATGGCCCGGGCTGCCGATGTCGGATGCATGGGCCTGCGGGTTGCAGGCGGCGGCGATGGTGCGGGCGCGGTCGCCAGCGGAAATGCCGGTGGTGACGCCCTCGCGCGCTTCGATGGAAACCGTGAAGGCGGTGGCGTGGCGCGAGGCGTTATGGCGCGCCATCGGCGGCAAACCGAGCCGTTCCACTTGCGTTTTTTCAAGCGCCAGGCAGATCAGCCCGCGCGCATGTTTAGCCATGAAATTGACCGCCTGCGCATCCGCAAATTCGGCGGGAATGACGAGGTCGCCCTCGTTCTCGCGGTCTTCGTCATCGACCAGGATGACCATGCGGCCTGCTTTGGCTTCGGCGATGATGTCTTCGATCGGGGATAAGGTGCTCATGCAGCAGACTCCATCAGCCGCGCGACATAGCGCGCCAGCATATCGATTTCGAGGTTCACCGTGTCGCCAACGGCAAGCGTGCCAAAGCCGGTGACTGCGGCGGTGTGGGGAATGATCATGACCGTGAAGCGCGCGCCGGTTACCTCGTTCACGGTGAGCGACACGCCATCAAGCGTCACCGAGCCTTTGGGGGCGATGAAGCGGGCAAGCGCTGGTGGCACTTCGAATTCCCAGAGGGTCGCATCGCCGCTGGCTTCACGGCGGGTGACGCGCGCCAGACCATCCACATGGCCCGAGACAAAATGGCCGCCCATGGCATCGCCCACGGCAAGCGCGGGTTCGAGGTTGAGGATGCTGCCCACTTTCCACGCGCCGGCATTGGTGCAAGCGATGGTTTCGGCGGAAAGGCACACGGTGAAATCGCTATCGGTGAAGCTGGTCACCGTCAGGCACATGCCGTGGCAGGCGACCGATGCGCCGATGCTGAGCGGGAACATCACGGCGGGTGCGATGGTCATGACGGTGTCGCCGCGCGTATCGATGGTGCGCAGCGTGCCCTGGGTGCGGATTAGGCCGGTGAACATGGCGTGAACTCGTATCTTTCGCACACATCCGGCCCAAGCATGGTGTGCTGTGCGGGCAGGGCGCGTGCGGCGTTATCCAGCCTGCTATGTAATGCAGCGATGGCGGATTTACCAGCGTTTCCAAGCAGCATCGGCGCCCGGTACCAATAGAGCGTTTCAACCACGCCTGCGTCAAGGAAAGCGGTCGAAAGCGTCGGCCCAGCCTCAACCAGCAGGCGGTTGATACCCTCGGCCGCAAGGCGGGTGAGCAGGGCAGGTACTGCGCCATCTGCGGTGGCTGTCTCTTCGAGCACCAGAAACTTCACCCCCGCTTCGCGCAGTTCGGTGGCATGGCTGGCGGCACGTTCGACCGCTTCGGCGCCGGTGACAACCCATGTCGGCTGCTGTTCGGCGGTGCGTACGAGCTGCGAGCGCAGCGGCAGGCGCAGCTGGCGATCGGCGACCACGCGCACGAGATAGGGGTTCGGCGCGCCGCCATCGCGCGCGGTGAGGGCCGGGTCATCCGCCAGCACGGTGCCGATGCCGGTGAGGATCGCATCGAACCCGCTGCGCAGGGCGTGGCCGTGGCGGCGGGCGCTAGGGCCGGTGATCCATTGGCTTTTGCCATCGGCATCGGCCATCTGTCCATCCAGCGAACTGGCGATTTTCATGGCGACATACGGCACGCCATCCGTCACCCGGCGGATAAAGCCGCGATGGGTGTGGGTGGCTGCTGCGATGGGGTGATAGTCAACGGCAATGCCTGCCGCGCGCAGCATGGCAGCACCCTTGCCGTTAACGCGCGGGTCCGGGTCGGCGCAGCCATAGACCACGCGGGCGACACCGGCATCGATCAGCGCTTGCGCGCAGGGCGGCGTTTTGCCGTGATGGGCGCAGGGCTCAAGCGTGACATAGGCCGTCGCACCGCGTGCCTGCGCACCGGCGATGGCAAGGGCGGTGGCTTCGGCATGGGGGCGGCCGCCATCGCCGCTGCGGGCGGTGGCGAGGATCTGGTCGCCTTTCACCAGCACGCAGCCCACGCTGGGGTTGGGCCAGGTGCGCCCCAGCCCGCGCGCGCCAATGCGGATGGCGTGGTGGAGGAAGTGGATGTCGCCAGCCATCGGCTAGAGCTTCTCGACGAAGCTCTCGAAATCCTTCGCCTCGCTGAAGTCGCGATAGACGCTGGCGTAGCGGATGTAGGCGACGGCATCGAGTTTCTTCAGCTCATCCATCACCAGCGCGCCGATGCGGCGGGTGACGATGTCGCTCTCGCCTTCGGATTCGAGTTTCTGCACGATGCGGTTGATCGCCATCTCGACCGCATCCGCATCGACCGGGCGTTTGCGCAGGGCAATCGCCATCGACCGGGCGATTTTATCGCGGTCGAACACCCGTTTTTCGCCGTTGGTTTTCACCACCGTCAGCTCGCGTAGTTGCACCCGTTCAAACGTCGTAAACCGCGAATTGCACGCCGGGCAAAACCGCCGACGGCGAATGGAGGAGCCGTCCTCAGAGGGGCGACTATCCTTGACCTGCGTGTCTTCATGGTTACAAAACGGGCAACGCATCGGAAACCTCCATCAATTCATTTTAGCGGCCGATTGCCGCGTCGTGTCCGTGCTCGGATCCTCACGTAGCGCTGCTACGCTGCGGTCCTGTGCGCGGGCACTCCTCGCACTCGTCTCGCTAAAATGAATCGCTGAAGGTTCCCGCATCGCAAACCTACGAGTAGATGGGGAAACGGGCCGTCAGTGCTTTCACTTTCACCGCGGCGGCTTTTTCGGCCGCGCTGTTATCTTCGGGGTTCTTGCTCAACCCATCGAGCACGTCGCCGATCAGGTTGCCGATTTCCTCGAACTCTTTGACGCCAAAGCCGCGCGTGGTGCCAGCTGGGGTGCCAAGCCGCACGCCGGAGGTGACAAACGGCGAGGCTGGGTCAAACGGAATCGCGTTTTTGTTGCAGGTCAGACCGGCGTTTTCGAGGCTGTGCTCGGCGGCTTTGCCGGTCACGTTTTTCGGCCGCAAATCGACCAGCACGAGGTGGTTATCGGTGCCGCCCGAAACGATTTCGAGGCCACGGGTTTTCAGCACCGCTGCCAGCGCGCGGGCGTTATCGACCACGGCTTGCGCATACTGTTTGAAGTCCGGCTTGAGCGCCTCGCCATATGCCACCGCTTTGGCGGCCATGACATGCACCAGCGGGCCACCTTGGATGCCTGGGAAAATGGCGGAGTTGATCGCCATTTCCAGCGTCTGGTCTTTGCCCATCGGCGTTTTGCCGACGACGAGTTCCGGCACGTTGGAAAGGATCATGCCGCCGCGCGGGCCGCGCAGGGTTTTGTGGGTGGTGGTGGTGACCACATGCGCATGCGGCAGGGGCGATGGGTATGAACCACCGGCGATGAGACCGGCGACATGCGCCATATCGACCATGAAATACGCGCCGACCTTATCGGCGATCTGGCGGAAACGCGCCCAATCCACCACGCGTGGATAGGCCGAGAACCCGGCGATAATCAGCTTCGGCTTGTGCTCCAGCGCCAGTTTCTCAATCGCATCGTAATCGAGCAGGTGGGTGTCTTCGCGCACGCCGTAGCTGATGGCGTTGAACCATTTGCCCGACTGGTTGACTGCCGCACCATGGGTGAGGTGGCCGCCCGCAGCGAGCGATTGACCGAGGATGGTATCGCCCGGCTTAATGAGCGCGTTGAACACGCCCTGGTTCGCCTGCGAGCCCGAGTTCGGCTGGACGTTGGCGTAGGTGCAGCCAAACAGTTGCTTGGCGCGGTCGATGGCGAGTTGCTCGACCACATCGGCGAATTCGCAGCCGCCGTAATAGCGTTTGCCGGGATAGCCTTCCGCGTATTTGTTGGTGAACACCGAGCCCTGCGCTTCCAGCACCGCTTTGCTGACAATATTTTCCGACGCGATCAGCTCGATCTGGTTTTGTTGGCGGGCGAGTTCGTTTTCAATTGCGGTGAAAACGGCGTTATCGGCGGTGGCGAGATCGGCGGTGAAAAATGGGTTCATGGTTTCCTCAGTTTTGCGTGCAGTGTTGGTCATGGTGTCCTCTAGTTCAGTGTTTCAATTTTGGTGATGCGGGCGGCGTGGCGGCCACCCTCGAAGGCGGTGGTCAAAAAACGGCGGACGCATTCTTTCGCCTCCGCTTCGCCAATCAGCCGCGCGCCCAGGCACAGCACGTTGGCATTGTTGTGCTGGCGCGATAATTCAGCGGCAAGGCCGCTACTGCACAGCGCGGCGCGAATGCCCGCATGGCGGTTGGCGGCGATCGAGATGCCAATACCCGAACCGCAGATGGCGATGCCAAACTGGGCGCGGCCCTCGCTCACGGCCTGCGCCACGGCGTGGCCGTAATCGGCATAATCGACAGAATCGGTGGTGGTGGCGCCAAGGTCGAGCACCGTGAAGCCGCATGCGGCAATGTCGCCCAGCAGCGCCTGTTTCAAGGCAACGCCGGCGTGATCGTTTGCAATGGCGACAACGTGATTCAAACCCAGTACCCGATGCATTTTTGTTTTGCTTTGTCCGCGAGCTTAGCGCTAACGTGACGCCTACTATATATAGTAGGTCATGGCTTATTGCCACGAACCTGTGGATAACGCAATAAGGAACGTCGATTGATGGGTTTTGATGGTCAATTTCGTCGTCGTTTTGGTACTCAGTCGGTCATGTAGCGCCGCTACACTCCCTCCTTGCGTGCCAAAACTCCTAGAACTTGCCTCATCAAAACCCATCACTCAACATTCCTTGAACGGCTAACGAGAAAGCATTCCCATGGATCAAGCGATGGTTATCTGGGCATTTATTGCGTTTTTTGGTGCTTGCATTGGCTCGTTCCTGACACTCGTCACCTACCGTCTGCCACGTGAGGAGCCCATTGGCTTGTCGCGGTCGCGCTGCCCGGGGTGTGGCACCACCCTGCGGGCGCGGGATTTGGTGCCGGTGCTCTCCTGGGCCGCCAATCGCGGCCGCTGCGGCCATTGCAAAACCCGCGTCAGCATCCGCTATCCGCTGACGGAGCTAGCCTGCGCGCTCGGCGCGGTGCTGGCGGTGCGGTTCTACGGGCTGACGCTGGAGGCCTTCGCGGTCGCCGGGCTGTGGTGGTGCATCGTCGCCATCGTGGTGACGGATCTGGAACATTACATCATCCTCGATGAGGTGCAGATCGCCATCGTCGTCTTCGGCGCGCTCTATCACTACGCGCTTGGCACGGAGATTCAGACGGTGATCGGTGCCGGGTTGCTTGGCCTTGGCATCGGCCTCGCGCTGAAATATGGCTTCCTTTATTTCCGCAACAAAGACGGGCTCGGCCTGGGCGATGTGAAGCTGCTGTTTGGCGTCGGCATCTGGCTTGCGAGCGCACCAAGCTTTGTGCCGTTTTTATTTTTCTCCGGCGTGCTCGGCGTGGTCTGCGGATTGCTCTGGCGCATCGCTGGTCGCGGCGAACAATTCCCCTTCGGCCCGGCCCTGGCGGCATCGCTGCTGATTTGCGTCGTGTGGCCGCAAGCGGCAACGCAGTTCTGGCAATTATACGGATTGGTCGGCGCGTAAAACGACGCGTGGCGGCAACGCATTCAATATTACTCACATGGCGCGACAAAAGCGCTTGTGGTGCGTAAGCGTTGTGATACTACGAGTGCTATGGGTTTGATCTCGGGGGCGTATGCGTTCAACATTACACGTTGCTAAATGGGCGTTGCTGATAGCCTGTATTGCGCCACTTTCTGGCTGCACCTTCCTTGATTCCTTCGTCCCCAAAAAAGGTGAAACGACGGATGTGCTCGACCGCAGCAAGAACCTCACCGTCAATGACTTTCGCAACCTGAGCGAGATCGATAAAGATAAGAGCGACGCCGAACCTAGCGTGACCGCCGCTGTCGGCGTGCCGCCCATCCCTGATATTGCGCAGGTGCTTGCCGCGCCGCGCCCACCGAAAGTGGCCAACAGCAAACTGGTAACGCTTGCCGTGACCGAAGATGTGCCGCTGCGCGACGTGCTGTTCGAGCTGGGCCGCCTTGCGGGCGTCGATATTGAAGTGGGTTCGGGGCTGGATAAAACCGGCATCAACTTGCGCGCAACCGATCGGCCGTTCAACGAGGTGATCGAGCGCATCGCGACGCTGGGCCATCTGCGTTACAGCGTGACGGGCAGCTCCATCCGTGTCGAGCGCGATTTGCCGTATCTTAAAAACTACTCGCTCGATTTCCTGAACTTTGTGCGCTCCAGCACCAGCGGTTACACGCTGACGACGAATATCCTCGCATCCGGCAGCAGCGGGGGTAGCTCCAGCTCCAGCAGTAGCAGTTCGAGCGGCAGCGGGAGCGGCAGCTCCGGCACCGGTACGGTCGGCACCAGCGGTTCGACCGCAGCGATCAACACCACGGCGGAAAGCGATCTGTGGGCTTCGCTTGAGGCCTCCATTACCGAAATTCTGAACTATAATCCCGATGGTGAGGCCGTTGCTGCGGCTGGCGGCGGGCTGGATGCGGCATCCGGTGCGGCTGGTGGCAAAGGGGGCACGCTCGTCATCAACCGGCAAGCGGGTGTTCTCTCGGTCAACGCCACGGAGCGTCAGCACGAGATGGTGCATAACTTCCTGGGCATGATGAACCGCAATGCTTCGGCGCAGGTGCTGATTGAAGCCAAGGTGGTTGAGGTGTCGTTGCTCGACCAGTTCGTCTCGGGCGTTAACTGGACCTCGCTGCTGGGCAGTGCCGGTGGCGTGCAGGTCGGCCTGGGCAGCTATGCCGGCAGCATTACGGATGGCCCGACGACGGGCAGTGCGCTCACCTTGTCGGTGAATGCCGGCGATCTGGACGCGATTGTTGCGGCAACCCAACGTTTCGGTACGACGCGCACCCTTTCCAGTCCGCGCCTTTCGGCGATCAACAACCAGCAGGCGATCCTGACCTTCGCCCGCAATGTGGTATTCTTTGAATGTACCACATCGGACGCGACCACCACCACAACGGCCACCGCGGGCACGATCACCATCGATCCCAAGCCCAAATGTACGGCAAGCTCCGTGCCGATCGGGGTGGTGCTGAACATCATTCCGGCCGTGAACCTCGATAGCCAGCAAGTGACCCTGAACGTGCGGCCGACGCTGACGCGGATCGTAGATAATGTGAGAGATCCTGCCGGTGTCGTGAACGGCTATGTCAGCACCTATCCTGTCGTCGAAGTGCGCGAGCTGGATTCGGTGATGAAAGTGAATTCCGGCGGCGTCATGGTCATCGGCGGGTTGATGGAAGATGTCAGCCGCAATGCAAGCGACGGCATTCCCGGCGTTTCCGAGATTCCGCTGTTTGGCAACCTGTTCAAGGGCCGTTCCGAGGACACGTTCAAGCGCGAACTGGTGATTTTCATCAAGGCCACCATCGTCAATCCGGATGGTAGCGCTGGTGCGGCTGATCATAAGGTGTATAAAAAGTTCATCACCGATCCGCGGCCACTGTTTTAATAGAGTGTAACGAGGCCCGCTTATGTTCAGCAACATCCGCTATGTCCTGCTCACTGCAACGCGTGACCGGCTGTTTTTCGGCCTGCTGATCGGCATCCTTGCGGCCGCCTACATTTCAAGCGTGCTGGGCTCGACCGCCATGCTCGAAACCGAGCAGATGACGGTCTCCTTCACCGCCGCTTCGGCGCGGGTGATTATCATGGTCGGCATCATCGTCTTTATCGGTTTCCATATGCGCAATGCGTTCGATGCGCGCGAGATCGATGTGCTGCTGTCGCGGCCGATTTCGCGCACCTCGCTGGTGCTGTCCTATTGGATCGGCTTCTCGACCGTGGCTGCCTGCCTTGTGCTGCCCACCGTGGGGCTGATGGCGGCGATGGGCACGCTGAACCATACGGGCTTCCTGCTCTGGTCGGCAAGCCTGCTGCTGGAGTCATGGCTGGTGGTTTCGATCGCGCTGTTCGCGGCGCTCACCATCAAAAGCGGCGTGGGCACCGTGCTGTCGTCGCTGGCGATCTACACCCTGTCGCGGATGATGGGCTTTTTCCTCGCCACCACCACGGGCGGGGCATTGTTCAAGGATGCGGAAGTGAATGCGGGCGCGCAATGGCTGATGCATGGCATTTCCGCTATCGTGCCGCGCCTGGATTTCTACGCCAAAAGCAGCTGGCTGATTTATGGCGCGAAGTCCTATGAAGACCTGACCTTGTTCCTGGTGCAGTCGGCGGTGTTTATTCCGCTGCTGGTTGCCGCTTCGGTCATCGATTTTAAACGCAAACAATTCTAGGTTCTAGGGAAACGGGCGCGCCCTATGGTCTTCCTCCGCACATCGAACCGGCATACGACGATCCGTACCGCGCTGCGCGAGCCGGCGATGCAGCTGACGGTCGGCCTGCTGGCGCTGCTGCTCGCCGCGCAGGGCGCGTTCTGGTACCACACCCGTGCCATCAAGCCCGAGATGGGCATTGTGCCTGCAGTGCCCGGTGAGCGCACCGTACGCGCCTTATCGTTTGGCGATGAGGAGACTTTCTTCCGCCTGCATGCGCTCAATATCCAGAATTCCGGCGACACGTTCGGCCGCTTCACCGCGCTTTATAAATACGACTTCAACAAGCTCTACCATTGGTTCCGCCTGCTCGACGGGCTCGATAACGAATCGAATTACCTGCCCGCCATGGCATCCTATTATTTCAGCCAGACCCAGAACGGGCGGGATGTGCGCTACCTCGTCGATTACCTCGATGAATATACTGAGGGCCGCCCCAAGGAAAAATGGTGGTGGGTGGTGCAAGCCTCCTATCTCGCCCAGCATAAGCTGAACGATACCACGCGTGCATTGCAGCTGGCCGAGCGGTTGAGCGGGCTGCGCGGCATTCCGATCTGGGCGCAGCAGTTGCCGGCATTCCTGCACGAGGAGCGCGGCGAGTTCGGCGAGGCGTTGGCGATCATCGAGGATATCCTGAAACACCCGGATGATTTCACTCAAGGTGAGCTGAACTTCATGAAATACTTCGTCGATGAGCGCCTCAACCGCCTGACGGATGTTGAGAACCAGCTCAAGGAAATCCAGAAAGAAAAAGACGAGATGAAGGCGAAGGGGATTCCTGAACCGGCCATCATCGGCCCGCCACCGAATGTCGGCGCACCGACGATGCGGGACTAATTCCCGCCCGTTAGGGCCGTGCCGCGATGCTGTTCATGGCGATTTGTGAGAGCTTTAAGCGCTTGATTTCTTCACGACACCGTAGCACTGCGCATCCGTCGGGAATGTCCCGGCGCGCACCTCATCCGCATACTGCGCGGCGGCGGCGGTGATGGTGCTGCGCAGGTCGGCGTATTTTTTCACGAAGCGCGGCGCGCGCTCGAACATGCCCAGCATATCATCGACCACCAGCACCTGCCCGTCGCAGGTGGCGGAGGCGCCAATGCCGATGGTGGGAATGGCAATGCTGCGGGTGATCTCAGCGGCGAGGTCTTCGACCACCCCTTCGAGCACCACCGCAAACGCCCCGGCATCGGCCACGGCGCGGGCATCGTTCATCATCGCGGTGCGTTGGGCGGCATCTTTACCTTGTGTCTTGAAGCCGCCGAGCTGGTGCATATGCTGCGGCATCAGGCCGATATGGGCCATCACCGGAATGGCGCGGGCGCTCAGGTAGCGGATCGTGTCGGCAAGTTCGGCGCCGCCTTCCAGCTTCACCGCGGTCGCCCCGGTTTCCTTGAGGATGCGGGCGGCGCTGAGGAAGGCCTGCTCCGGCGAGGCCTGGTAGGAGCCAAATGGCAGATCGACCACCACACAGGCCTGCCGCGACCCACGCACGACTGCGGCGCCATGGGCGACCATCATATCGAGCGTGACGGGCAGGGTGGAATCGAATCCATACACCACCATGCCGAGCGAATCGCCGACCATCAGCATGTCGCAATGGGCGTCGAGCAGCTGCGCCATCGGTGCGGTGTAGGCGGTAAGCACGACCAGCTTGCGCGTGCCTTTGGCGGCGCGCATATCCGGAATGCTGCGGCGGGTGAGGGGGGCATCAGGCTTCTGGTGGGACATCGCTATACTCCTGCGCGGCGAGTTGTTTCTGCATCGCTTCACTGCCCCAGCCTGCCGGGGCTTTGGGGAAGGTGATGGTGATGCTGGTGCCGACCTTAATCTCGCTTTCGATGGTAAAATTGCCACCCATGGATTCAACGAATTTTTTCGAGAGCGGCAGGCCAAGGCCGGTGCCTTCATATTTGCGCGAGAGGGCCGAATCGACCTGGCCGAACGGTGTCATCACCCGCGAAATATCCTTAGGGAGAATGCCGATCCCGGTATCGCGCACCTGGATGTTGAGCGCCCCGGTGATGACATCCACCCAGGCATGGCAGCGCACTTCGCCGCCCGCGGGGGTGAATTTGACCGCGTTGCTGAGCAGGTTCAGCAGCACCTGCTTGAGCTTTTTGGCATCGGTGACGATAACCAGATGCTGCGCCGGGATGTCTTCCACCAGCGTCACCTGCGCGGTTTCAGCGCGCGGCAGCACCATGCGCAGCGAGTTGCGGATGACCTTGGTCGCATCCGTCTCCGCCCATTCGATCTGCAGTTTCCCGGCCTCGGCCTTCGAGAAATCGAGGATGTCGTTAATCAGGCTGAGCAGGTGCTTGCCGGAGGCAAAAATATCCTCGACATATTCCTGGTAGATTTTGTCGAGCTTATCCTTCGCCTCGTTGCGGATGATTTCCGAGAAGCCGATGATGGCGTTGAGCGGCGTGCGCAGCTCGTGGCTGACGCTGGCAAGGAACTGCGATTTATCGCGGCTTTGCGCTTCGGCCTGGCTGGCGGCGGCGATCAGCTCAAGATTCACCTCATGCTGCTTGGTGATGATGGATTCCGCCCGGCTGGCAGTGAACAGCAAAATCACCAGCAGCAGCATGAATGTGCCGATCATGGTGCCCAGCACCACATGCAGGCGGTAGGCCAGCATGTCCCATTTGCTGGTCATGTCGATGTAAATCTCGGCGAGCGCCTCGGGCTGGCCGCCTGCGGTACGTTTCAGTGGCACGATGGTTTGCAGCATCATCCGCTTCAGGCCGGGTTTGTCGCTGCCGGTGAGGTACACATCATCCACCACCCGGCTCGATGTGCCGCCCGCTTTGACGGCATTGAGGTCAAACAGGGTGATGCGGGTCGTGCCATCGCTGGTCGCATAGGCGTTGCTGGAGCTGTAATAGAGCCGCATCACGTCCGGCGAAAAAATGGTGATTTTAGCGAGCGGCTGCTGCTTGAAGAACAGCTCGGTTTCGGCTTCAAACGAGCTCAGGTAAGGCGAATTGGGGTTGGCGATGATTTCCGCCGCATAGCGGTTCCAGACCACGGCAGTATAGCTTTTAACCGTCGATTCCAGCTGGGTTTTCGCGGTATCGAGGAATTCGCTTTGCTTGAACTGGTTGAAATACAGGCTGAGCGCGAGCGCGCCGAGCACGACGATTAGAAGGCTTCCCGCCGCGAAATAACGTAGGTTTGAAAACATGTTGGTGATTTTAGCGTGGGCGGTGCGAAATACAATCGAAACCACGCAAGGGTGGCCGCGATGCTTTTGTTTTTCAAGGATGTACGGCAGGCTTGACACAGGCGCCCGCAGCTCCTATAAGGCCTGTTCTGAAAAACCAATTATAAGGGAGTGTGCCATGAAGCGCACCTATCAACCAAGCAAGATTGTTCGCGCCCGCCGTCACGGTTTCCGCGCACGTATGGCCACTGTTGGCGGCCGTAAGGTGATTGCCAATCGCCGCGCCAAAGGCCGCAAAGTCCTTTCCGCTTAATTTCGCACCATTCTGGCGGCGGATTGCGTCGTCATCTGCGTGCTCAGTCAGTCCGTAGCGTTGGCTAACGCTCCTTCCTTGCGCGCGCGGACTCCTAGCACTCCACTCGCCATAATGGCGCTTGCGTCTGGTGGAAGTATGCTTACCGTCACCACTCTCAAAAATCGCTCAGATTTCCTCCGGTTACGCCGAGGAAAAAAGTTCACCACGCCGTATTTTATCCTGCGGATGGGCCCGTCCGATGTGCCGCTCGCCGAGGCGGCGCGGGTGGGGTACACCGTCACCACCAAATGCGGCAACGCGGTGCTGCGCAACCGCACCAAACGGCGCTTGCGGGCGCTGGTACGCGAGCTGTTCCCGCTGCATGCGAAGCCCAATTGCGATTATATCCTGATTGCGCTGGCCGGGGTGACGCCAAGCGCCGCCGATGCGCCCTTCGCCGACCTGCGCGCGGCGATGCAGCGCGCGCTCACCGGCGTTCACCGCTGATGCGGCGGCTGGTGACATGGCCGCTGCTGGGGCTGATACGTGCCTACCAGCTGTTTGTGTCGCCCTTCACCATGCCCGCCTGCCGCTTTGCGCCGACCTGCTCGCACTATGCGCGTGAGGCGATTGAGCGACATGGCGCTTGCGTGGGAACATGGCTTGCCCTAAAACGCCTTGCCCGTTGCCACCCGTTTGGCGGTTCGGGTTATGATCCTGTACCTTAAACGATTGTTGTATTCATGAAATCTGTTCCCCCCTCCGGCCCCGATATCAAGAACCTCATGCTCGCGCTGTTGTTCGCCACCGCCATCATGTTTGGCTGGCAATATTTTTACGAGCGCCCGCGTTTGGCCGCCAAACAGGCACAGCTTGCGCAGCAGGAACAGGTGAAAGCAAAAGCCATCGCCGCATCCCCAGCGACACCCACCCACGGTGAATTGCCGGTTGCCGATAGCAGCGCCAACGCGCCGCGCATCACCATCAACACGCCGTCGCTGCATGGCTCGATCAGCCTCGTCGGCGCGCGGTTCGATGATCTGACGCTGGCCAATTACCACGAAACCAACGACGACCAATCGCCGGAAGTGAAGCTGCTCGCCCGCGCCGCAACGGCGGATGCGTATTTTGTCGAGCTGGGCGTGCTGCCGCAAAGCGACGCGGTGAAAGTGCCAGACGCCACCACCCGCTGGCAGACGACCGATACCGAGCTGGGCGTCAACAAGCCGGTGACATTGCGCTGGAGCAACGGCGCAGGCCTGCATTTCGAGCGCAAAATCGCGGTGGATGAGCATTTCATGTTCTCGATCACCACCAGCATCCGCAACGATGGCGGCGCACCGGTGACGCTCTACCCCTATGGCCTCGTCAGCCGCAATTACAGCGACACCTCGAAACATTACCTCATCATGCATGAGGGGCCGCTGGGCGTGATGAACGAGGTGCTCGAAGACATCACCTACAAAAAACTGCGTGAAGATGGTGCCCAGAAATTTGATGGCGCCAAAGGCTGGGTCGGCATGACCGACAAATACTGGCTGACCGCGCTGATCCCTGAAAATGGCGCGGCGTTCGACGCACAATACAAGCATTTCAAACGCGGTGAGCACGAGGCCTACCAGGCCGACCTGCGCGGCGAGGCGATCGAAGTGCCCGTCGGCAAAACGCAGGATGTCACCGTGCATGTGTTCGCCGGCGCTAAAGTCGTCGAGCGGCTCGATGAATACCGCATGAAATATAGCATTCCGCTGTTCGACCGTGCGGTGGATTTCGGCTCGCTCTATTTCCTCACCAAGCCGATTTTCGAGCTGCTGAATTATTTCCATGGCATCGTCGGTAATTTCGGCGTGGCGATTTTGCTGCTCACCTGCACCATCAAATTGTTGCTCTTCCCGCTGGCCAGCAAATCGATGACCGCGATGAGCCGCACCAAGCAGCTCATGCCAAAAGTGCAGGAAATCCGCGAGCGCCACAAAGCCGACAAGATGAAAATGAACCAGGAAGTGATGGCGCTCTATAAGCGCGAGAAGGTCAATCCCGTCTCGGGCTGCTTGCCGATTTTGCTGCAGCTGCCGGTGTTCTATTCGCTCTACCGCGTGTTGTTTGTAACCATCGAAATGCGTCATGCCGAGTTCTTCGGTTGGATACACGATCTCTCCGCACCGGACCCGACCAACATCTTCACCGCCTTTGGGCTGATTCCGTGGGCGACACCGAGCTTCCTGCACCTGGGCGTCTGGCCGCTGGTGATGTGTGCGACCATGGTCGTGCAGCAGCGCCTCAACCCCAAACCGGCGGATGAGATTCAGGCCGCGGTGATGAACTACATGCCGTTCATGTTCCTGTTCCTCTTCTCGGGTTTCCCGGCGGGTCTGGTGATTTACTGGGCATGGAACAACACGCTGACCATCCTCCAGCAGCTGTTCATCAACAAGCGCCTGGAGAAAAAAGGCCTGCGCTAACCGACGGAAATTACCATGAACGCATCGCTCACCCGCGCCTTGTTTGCTAAGCCCATCCGCTTTGTGGCGGGGGTGGCGACGCTGGAGCAATTGCCGGAAATGAACCTGCCGGAAGTGGCGTTCATCGGCCGTTCCAATGTCGGTAAGTCGAGCCTGATTAATGCGCTGATTGGCCAGAACCACCTGGCGCATGTGTCCTCCACGCCCGGCCGCACGCGGCAGCTCAATTTCTTCAACCTACACGAGATCGTCCATATCGTCGATGTGCCCGGCTACGGTTATGCCAAAGCGCCCAAAAAGGACGTGAAACAATGGCAGGGTCTGTTGTTTGATTACCTGCGCGGCCGTGGCCAGCTGGCGCGCGCCTTCGTCCTTATCGACTCGCGCCATGGCGTGAAGGATGCCGATAACGACATGCTGCAACGGCTGGATGATGCGGCCGTGTCCTACCAGTTCATCCTCACCAAGGCCGATAAGGCCGAGGATATTGAGCGCGTGCAGGAAAGCGTGATGGCGGTGGCGCGCAAGCACCCGGCGGCGCATCCGGGTATTGTCACCACCAGCTCGGCCGATAAATTCGGCATCGACGCGCTGCAGGACGCCGTGATTGACGCGCTGGCCGGGCGCAGTTAAGGAGAATCCATGGAAATTAAATCGCTCAAGACCAAGGAACTGCTGCTGCGCACTGCCAAAACGGTGTCCGAAGCGCTGCCCTACATCCAGCGTTTTGCCGGTCACACCTTCGTCATCAAATACGGCGGCCACGCGATGGGCGACGAGCGCACGGCGGAAACCTTCGCGCGTGATATCGTGATGCTGAAAACCATCGGCATCAACCCGGTGGTGGTGCATGGCGGCGGCCCGCAAATCGGCGCGATGCTGGAGCGGATGAAAATCCAAAGCTCCTTCGTCGATGGCCTGCGTGTGACCGATGCCGCGACGGTCGAGATCGTCGAGATGGTACTCTCGGGCACGATCAACAAGCAAATCGTCACCGCCATTAACCAGGCAGGCGGCACGGCAATTGGTATTTCCGGCAAGGATGGCGGCCTGCTGCAGGCGCGTCAGCTGCGCCGCACCAAGCGCGACCCGGATTCCAACATCGAGCGCGTGCTCGACCTTGGCTTCGTCGGCGAGCCCACCAAAGTGAACCCGGATGTCATCAACCACATCACCGCCTCGGGGATGATTCCGGTCATCGCGCCCATCGGCATGGGCCCGAATGGCGAGACCTATAATATCAATGCGGATACGGCTGCGGGCGCTATTGCCGCGGCGCTCAAGGCCCATAAGCTGATGATGCTGACCGATGTGGCCGGCATCCTCACCAAGGCGAAGGAGCTCATCAGCTCCATCGACGCGCTCGAGATCGACGCGCTGCTGGCGGATGGCACCATCACCGGCGGCATGATTCCCAAGGTCGAAACCTGCGTCAACGCCCTGCGCGCCGGCGTCACCGCCGCCCACATCCTCGATGGCCGCATTCCGCATGTGTTGTTGATTGAAGTGTTCACCGCCGGTGGCGCAAGCACCATGATCCGCGCTTAGTTTAGGCCCGCTTTTCCGTTTTATCTCCGCATGTCACCCCGGCTTTATGCCGGGGTCCATCTATGCCCGTGACCAAGATGGACCCCGTCGTCCGACGGGGTGACACCGAGTGATTGGCGCCTATGCCACCGGCACGGCGAGGTGCCTGAACGCCGCCACCAGCGCTACATATAGCTCGCGTTTGAAGGGCACGATGAGGTCCGGCAGGGTGTCGATGGGTGCCCAGCGATATTCCGAGAATTCGGCATGATCGGTGCCGATATCGATCACCGCCTCCGCATCCAAACGCAGCGCGAACCAACGCTGTTTCTGGCCGCGATACTGCCCCTTCCAGAGGATGGGCACCAGCGCATCGGGCAAATCATAGGCGAACCATTCGGGCGCTTCGTGAAGGATGGTTGCGGCATCCGTACCGATTTCCTCGCGCAGCTCGCGCAGCGCAGCGTCGCGCGGGTGCTCGCCATCATCAATGCCGCCTTGCGGCATCTGCCAGGCCTCGCTGGTCATGTCGATGCGCTTGGCGACGAACACCTCGCCGCGCGCGTTAAACACCATCATGCCAACGCCGAGGCGATAGGGCAAATGCGCAAAGCCACCCATCAGTGATGCCCGGATTTCTTGGCCTCAGCCTTCTTCGGTTCCGGCTTCTTTTGCTCGGCATGTGAAGATTCGGCTTTCGGTTTAGCCGCGCCATGGCCGCCGGATTTCTCCTCCTCGACCACCACCGGTGCAATGCGCGGCTGATAGATCGCCGAAAGCGGCGCCAGCATGATCGGCTCGGGCAGGGTGGTTTCCTTCAGCCAGTCGCGCAAGGCCTGCACGGTTTGTGGGCGTGCGCTGAGCACGACGACATATTCGCCCTGCTTCTGCGCAGCATCCAGCAGACCCGCGAGCTTGCTCTTGATTTGCGATTCATCCGGCGTGGCGTCCAGCACCATATCCGCGCGGTGGAGGATGGGGGCGATGGCGGCATCGCTGGTCATTTGCGCAATGGTGCGGGTGGGGTGGGTGGAGACCACCAGCAGCCCGCGCGACGCCAGCTCGCCAAGGATGGCGGTGGCGGTAGTTTTGTCGGCGGTGGCCGCATCGCCCGGTGGCAGGATCATGCCGACACTACCGGCAACAGCATCCATCACCGCATGCATGCGGTGCAGCAATTCCTCCGTCGGCATGCGGGTGATCAGGCCCATCGGGCCCGGATCATCCGCCGGGAAGCGGTCGGTCATCACGGGCAGCATGGCCCACAGCTCGTGGCCGGTGCGGCGGAAGGATTCGGCATAGGTGGCAATGTTGCGCGCGTAGGGCGAATAGGCGATGGTCACTTCCTTGGGCATATCGAACAGCAGGCCGATGGATTGGGCATCGATACCGACATCCATGACCACGAATGACAGCAGGATTTGCTCGGGTTTGCGTTTGAACGGCTGGGCGTAGATGGCGGCTGGGGTGGCGTCCTTCAGGCCACGTTTGGGCAGGCGCAGCCCATCGACTTTTTCGGTGATTTCCGGTGCCGGGGCGCTCACCAGGCTCTCGCGCGAAGTGGCGGGGGGCGTGATGGCCGCGGCCAGTGGCTCGGTGCGCAAGGTGGGCGTGTCGGCGGGCAAGGCAGGGTCTGGTTCAGCAGCGGGCTCCGCGGTGGCCGTTTCAGCCGGATGTTCAGGCTCTGGCGGTGTGGCTTCGGCTGGGTGTTCCAGCGTGGGCGCTGCGGTAGTTTCCGCAGGTTCGGCGTGCGCGTCGGAGGCGTGTTCATCCGTCGCCGGGGTGTCGACATCGAAGTGCTTGTCAGCCTCTTTTTGTGTGCCGAGCGCAACCAAGCCCGTCACCGGGTCGATCACGGCGCGGCGGCGCTCCTCGTTGGCATAATGGGTTTGGGCGCCAGGCAGGTGGAACAGATCCACCATCGTGGTCAGCATGCCCAGCAGGAGAAGGAAGGAAACCCCCGACCACAGATGCAGTTGGCCCGAGCGCGACAAGCGGAAGCCCTTTTTAAGGCGGGGTGTTTTCGCTTTCCGCCCGTCCGCCATCACCGCCTCACTTTTTGGTGGGGGCGACAAGGGTTGGTGCCGGCGCGGCTTCCGCCGCTACTGGCGCCGCCGTATCGGTCTGCGAGCGCTGATAGATCGACACCGCATGGATCAGGTCGAGCGCGCGGCTCAACTGGTAATCCTGTGCAGGAGGGGCATCTTTTTTGCCCGTTTTGTCGTCTTTCTTGTCGGACTTTTTATCGTCCTTTTTGTCCTTCTTCGCATCCGCCGGGGTGATGTTGGTGGTCACATCGCTCCCGCCCTGATCGTTGATGAGATGGCCCGGCAGGCTCTCTTCCGAGAAGCTCATGCTGGCTTTAAGCGGCTCGACCTTGGCTTGCTCCACCACGATATCCGGGGCGATGCCTTTGGCCTGAATCGACACGCCCGACGGGGTGTAATAACGCGCCGTGGTCAGGCGGATCGCGCCATGGCCCTCGATCGGGATCACCGTCTGCACGGAGCCCTTGCCGAAGGATTTAATCCCCAGCGCCACCGCGCGTTTGTGATCCTTCAGCGCACCGGCGACAATTTCCGACGCCGAGGCCGAACCCTCGTTAATCAGCACCACCATCGGCAGCCCGTTGGCAATATCGCCGGGCTTGGCGCTGAAGCGGCGCGAATCCTCGGGTTTGCGTGAGCGGGTCGAGACAATCTCGCCATGGTCAAGGAACGCATCCGACACTTCAATCGCCTGGTCGAGCAGCCCGCCGGGATTGTTGCGCAGATCCAGCACGACGCCTTTCAGCTTCGGCCCGATGTTCTTTTTCTCTTTCTCGTAGGCCGCTTTCATCGTGTCGGCGGTGTTCTCCGAGAAGGAGGTGATGCGCAGGTAAATCACATCGTCCTCGCTACGGCTGCGAATGGACTGGATTTTAATCAGGTCGCGCTTGAGGGTGATGGGCAGCGGCTCTTTCAGCCCCTCACGCAAAATAGTGATTTTGACATTGGTGTTGATCGGCCCGCGCATCTTATCGACTGCGTCCTGCAGCGTCATGCCCATCACGGCGACGCCATCGATTTCGGAAATGAAGTCGCCCGGTTTTACGCCCGCTTTGGCGGCCGGTGTTTCATCGATCGGCGAGACCACTTTGACGAGGCCGTTTTCCATCGTCACTTCAATCCCAAGGCCGCCGAACTCGCCTTTGGTCTGGATTTTCATGTCGCCGAACTGTTTGTCGTTCATGTAGTTGGAGTGTGGGTCAAGCGAGGTCAGCATGCCGTTGAGGGCGGATTCGATCAGCTTGTCGTCGCTCACCGGCTCGACATAATCGCTGCGCACGCGGTCGAACACTTCCCCAAACAGGTTCAGCAAATCATAGGTCGAGCTTTCGCTGGATTTGGCAGGCGTTGGTGCTGGCGTGGCGGCGTAAGCGAGGTTGGTGCTGAGCAGCAGGGCAAGCGCAAGGCGGGAAACGTGACGCATGAAAAAATCCGTGATCGGGTTGAAGTCACAACGGCGCTAGCGCGCCAACGTACCACCGACATTAGCGAACCATTCGCTTGGGTCAATAGGCTTGGCGTCGGCGTCGCGTAATTCCACATAGGCCTCGCCGTTGCCTTGCGCGGGCATGGTGCCGATGGGCTCGCCGCGGGTGGCGGTTTGGTTGAGGCCGGTGTCGAGTTTACCCAATCCGGCGATCAGCGAGATGTAGCCGTTTTTGTGCTTTATCAGCACCATGTTGCCATAATCGCGGAACGGGCCGGTGAAGACCACCTCGCCGTCATAGGGCGCGACGACGGTGGCGCTGGGCCGGGCTTTGAACACCATGCCATGATAGGTGCTGTTGGCGTTGAGCCGCTCGCCGAAGCGGTGCAGCACATCGCCGGCGACAGGGGCGCGGGCGCTGCCTTTCTTGCCATCGAAATTGCGGATGCTGGCGGTTTTAACCGGCGGCGCGGCGGGCTTGGGCGTGGCTTTTTCGTTGGCGGCCAGTTTGCCAATCAGCTCCTGCAGCGATTGCGATTCGCGCGAGAGTTCGGCCACTTTTTCGGCGGCGCTGGCATGGTCGGCATTCAGCCGTGCTTGCAGTTTCTGGCGCGTGGCCAGCTCGCGGGCGAGCGCTTCCTGCTCGGTTTTCAGGGTCACTTTTTCGGCGCGGGTGCTGGCGTCACGCGTGCTGGCGGTGCTTTGCAGTTTTTTCAGCAGCGCCATATCCGTGCGCAAATGGGCCGCTTTGGCGGCGACCGCGCTGTTGGTTTTCTCCAGCAAGCTGGCGGTGCGCATTACGTCCTGGGTGTTTTCGGCAGAGGAAAACACTGCCGTTGGCGGCAGCTCGCGCATGCGCAGCAGGCTGACGACGGTGGCCGCATAGTCTGCCTTGCGGGCGTTGAATTCCTTTTGCTTGGCGGCAAGTTCGGCATTCACCTTGTCGAGCTGCGTTTCCTGCGAGCTGACGCGGCGCTCGCTGATTTGCAGCCGCTCGGCAAGCCCGGTCGCCCGCGCGCGCAGCTGCGCCATATCGCGGTTGGCGTCCTCGATTTGTTTTTTGAGATTGGCCTCGGTTTCCTTGGTTTTGGCGAGGGTCTGCAAGGTGCTGTCGAGCTGGGCTTGCGGTGCCTGCGCCTGCGCGCTGCCCACCAGCAGCACCATGCAGGCGAGCAGGTTACGCGCGCGCATGGGCAAGCAAATCGCGGCCGGTCATTTCGGCCGGTTGGGCAAGGCCGAGAATGCCGCACAGCGTGGGCGCGATGTCGGCAAGCACGCCGTGCCCCAAATCTTTCGGCGCGTTTTTGAACGCTTCACCGACAAGGATGCACGGCACAAGATTGAGCGTGTGTGCGGTGTGCGGCTGGCCCGCGTCGTCGTCATGCAGGCATTCGGCGTTACCGTGATCGGCGGTGATGAGCATGGCGCCACCGGCGGTTTCGATTGCCGCCGCCAAACGGCCCAGCGCCTGATCGACTGCTTCGACCGCCTTCATTGCCGCCGCAATATCGCCCGAATGACCGACCATATCGGTGTTGGCGTAATTGACGACGATGACATCGAACGCGTTACTTGCAATGGCTTCCACCAGTTTATCCGTCACTTCGCTAGCCGACATTTCCGGCTGCAAATCATAGGTCGCGACTTTGGGCGAGGGCACGAGGATGCGCGATTCACCGGCGAATGGTTCCTCGCGACCACCGTTGAAAAAGAACGTCACATGCGCGTATTTCTCGGTCTCGGCGATGCGCAATTGGGTGAGCCCGGCGCGCGAAACAATCTCGCCGAAATTATTGGCCAGCGTTTGCGGTGCAAACATCGCGGGAATAAACGCGTTCAACGCCTCGCTATATTCGACCATGCCGAGCGTCGCCGCCAGCCGCAGCGCACGCGGGCGGGCAAAGCCGGTGAAGGTTGGGTCGAGCAGCGCATGCAGCAATTGGCGGGCGCGGTCGGCACGGAAATTGGCCATCAGCACGCCGTCACCATCCGCAATGCCACCATAGCTTTTAATCACGGTCGGCAGTGCGAATTCATCGGTGAGGTTGGCCGCATAGGCGAGGTTTACCGCATCCGTCGCCGTTGGCGTTGCTTCGCCGTTGCCGGTGGCAATCGCATCATACGCCTTGCCCACGCGCTCCCAGCGGTTGTCGCGGTCCATTGCGTAATAGCGGCCGCTGACGGTAGCAAAACGGATGTTGCTGTGCTGCGCGGTTGCGGCTTCGAACTGCGCGACATAACCCAGCGCGCTTTTGGGCGAGGTGTCGCGCCCATCGAGAAACGCATGCACCGCGACTGGCACGCCCTGCGCGGCGATAATGTTCGCCAGCGCGGCGAGATGGGCCTGATGCGCATGCACCCCGCCATCCGAAAGCAGGCCCAGCAAGTGACAGGTGCCGCCCGATTGTTGCAGTGCAGCAATGTAGCGCGCCAGCGCAGCATTTTTTGCCAGCGTGCCATCCGCAATTGCGCTGTCGATGCGTGGCAAGTCCTGCATCACCACCCGGCCCGCGCCGATATTCATATGGCCCACTTCGGAATTGCCCATCTGCCCGGCGGGCAGGCCCACATCCATCTCCGATGCGCTCAGGCGGCCGAACGGATAGGTCGCGCGCAGGCGGTCGAAATGCGGCGTGTGCGCCTGAGCGATGGCGTTATGCTCGCGCACATCGCTCTCGCCCCAGCCGTCGAGAATGCAAAGCATGAGTGGTTTGGGTGTGGTCATGCCCATGTTTTAGCAGTGGCCGCGCCACATGCAACAGGAAGCTGGCGGAATCATTCTTCCTATCCACGCTGTCATTGCGAGCGAAGCGCGGCAATCCAGTGCGCCGCGTCTGCGGCGCGAGTATTCCTTTTTGCTGGATTGCTTCGCTACGCTCGCAATGACGGTGCCGCTAATGCCCCAAATGATACGGGTGGCCGACCGTGATGCTGTAGGCGCGGAAAATCTGCTCGGCGAGCATGGCGCGCAGCAATTGGTGCGGCCAGGTGGCGGCGCCAAAGGCGAGGGTGGTGTGCGCGGTTTTGAGCAGCGACGCATCCAGCCCGTCCTGCCCGCCGATGGCAAACACAAGCTGCTTGATGGCATGGCCCTGCGCCGCCTGAATGGCCTGCGCGAATTGTGGGCTGGTGAGGGACTTGCCGGTAGAGTCCATCGCCATCAGGCGGCTGCCGGGGCCGAGTAATGGCTGAAAGGCCGCGGCTTCACGCGCGCGGCGGGCATCCGCTGAAAGGTTGGAAGGAGCGTCGGGAATTTCCTTCACCACCACATCCCAGCGCGTTTGTTTGAGGTAATGGGCGACGAGTTCGGCTTCCGCTTTGCGTTTGGCGCGGCCGACAGCGGCGATCACCAGCTGCACAAATCAGCCCTGAAAGCTGGCAACCGGCATCGCCCACATTTTTTCGATATTGTAGAACTGGCGGATTTCCGGGCGGAAAATATGGACGACAATATCGCCCGCATCGATCAGTACCCAGTCACCGCTTTCCTTACCTTCGATGGAAAGGGGCGGCTCGCCCATTTTTTTCAGCATGTCGGCGACGTAATCCGCAAGCGCGGAAACATGGCGCGGCGCACGGCCGCTGGCGACGATCATGAAGTCGGCGAAGCTGCATTTATCCTTGAGGTTGAGGATGGTGATATCCTCGCCCTTGTTATCGTCGATGATAGCGGCAATTTTTTTGCACAAGGCGGCAGTGGCAGTCAGCTTGGCGGCGGCTTTGGTTTCAGCAGCGCTCAGGCCGGATGCTTTGGCGGCGGGCTTTTTCGCCGGTGCGGCGGCGGCTTTCGGTGCAATTTTTTTTGCGGCCTTTGGCGCGGCTTTCGCCGCCGGTTTGGCGACTGCTTTTTTGACTGTTTTTGCTGCCGGTTTCGCGGCGGTTTTCACTGCAGCTTTTACCACCGTTTTAGGCGCGGCTTTAGCCACGGCTTTCTTCACCGGTTTGGTCACAGCGGGTGCTTTTTTCGCGGGTGCTTTTGCGGCAGGTGCGGTTTTTTTAGCGGATGGGCGCGGGGGAATGGCCGTTACTCCTTGGGTGATACGGCCGCATTATGCCGCAGATAGGCGCGGTTTCCAAGTGTTTTTCGTAAATAACTGGCGCTTAGGGGGTGCCGGGGGATGGTGAGGTAGACCCAGCGCGGGGTCGGGCCGTCTGCCAGCGTTGCCGCATCGCGCGGGTGGGCACGGGCGCGGGCATGGGTGGCGGCGAACCGGCCATGCAGCGCGCGCAGGCCATAGGGCGCGCGGTCGAGCACGGCGATGGGAATGCGTGCCGCCAGCTCCCGCCATGCCCGCCAGCGGTGGAACCCGGCGAGGTTATCGGCCCCCATCAGCCAGACAAAGCGGCAATCGCGGTGCCGCGCCTGCAGGAAACGCACGCTGTCGATGGTGTAATGCAGCCCGTGGCGTGCCTCAATATCGAGGATACGGATGCGCGGGTCGGTGGCAATCGCGGCGGCGCTGGTAAAGCGCAGGGCGTAATCGGCAAGGTCGCTCGCTTTTTTCAGCGGATTTTGCGGCGAAACCAGCCACCAGACCTCATCCAGCTGAAGCCGTTTGAGCGCCTCGCGTGTGATGTGCAAATGGCCTGCATGCGCCGGGTTGAACGAGCCGCCAAGCAGGCCAATGGTGCGGGTGCGGGCCATTCTTAGCCGGCGCGGATGGCGCCGTGCGGCTGCGCGGTGGTGATGCAATATTTGTAAGTCGTGAGCTCCGCCGCGGCGACGGGGCCGCGCGCATGCAAGCGGCCGGTGGCGATGCCGATTTCGCCGCCAAACCCAAACTCGCCGCCATCGGCAAATTGCGTGCTGGCGTTGACGAGCACAATCGCACTATCGACTGCGCGGGTGAATTGCTGCGCAAGCGCGGCATCCTGCGTGATGATGGCATCAGTATGGTGCGAGCCATACTGGTTGATATGGGCGATGGCGTCATCCACCCCATCCACCAGTTTGACGGCAAGGATCGGGGCGAGAAATTCGGTCGCCCAGTCATCCTGCGTCGCGGCGGTGATGCGTGGGTCAAGCGCACACACATCCGCATCACCGCGCAACTCGCAGCCACCATCGAGCAGGTCGGTGAGGATCGCTACTACCATGCTGCGCGGCACGTCGCGCGCAAGCAGCAGTGTTTCGAGCGCGCCGCAAATGCCGGTGCGGCGCAGCTTGGCGTTCACAATCACCCGCCGCGCGGTCTGCTCATCCGCATCCGCCGCGACGTAAATATGGTTATTGCCATCCAGATGCAGCAGCGTCGGCACGCGCGCTTCCTCGCGGATACGCTGGTTGAGCGCCTTGCCGCCGCGCGGGATAATCACATCGATATGCTCATGCATGGTGATGAGGGCGGCGACCGCCGCGCGATCGGTCGTGGGCACCAGCTGGGCAGCGGTGAGGGGCAGGCCGGCGCTTGCAAGGCCTTCATGCAACGCCGCCAGAATGGCGCGCGCGGAATGGAAACTCTCCGACCCGCCGCGCAGGATGACGGCATTGCCAGCCTTGATCGCAATCGCCGCCGCATCCGCCGTGACGTTGGGGCGCGATTCGTAGATGATGCCGATCACCCCGAGCGGCACGCTGATTTTCTCAAAATGCAGCCCGTTGCGTTCCACATCCCATGCTGCGAGCACGCGGCCGACAGGGTCGGGCAACGCGGCCACCTGCGCAACACCCGCTGCCATCGCTTCAATGCGTTTTTCATCCAGCGTCAGCCGGTCGCGCATGGCATCGCTCAGCTCGGTCGCAGCGGCGACATCCATGGCGTTCGCGGCAAGAATTTCGGCCGCATGGGCGTGGATGCTGGCGCTTGCCGCCATCAGCGCGGCGGCTTTTTGTTCGCCGCTTGCTTGCGCCAGCGTGCGCGCGGCAAGGCGCGCATCGCGGCCCATCTGCTGCATGGTTTCGTGGATGCTCATCGGTTGGTTCTCCCTACGATCACGCGGGTGTGGCATAAGCGGTCGTGAAATCCCTGGCGCGTTGGCGAAAAAAGGATCGGCGCGAACCAAAACAGGCACAGCCAGACCACCAGAATCGGTGCGATGGTGGCGGGAATGAAGCTCGTATACACCGGCAAATTGGGCAGCATGAAGGCAAGGAACCGCTCGCACGCATCGCGTTTGGTGAGCGGGCGGCCATCGGCGCGAATGACATAGATGCTGAGCAGCCGTTTGCCCGGCGTCGCCTGCCATGCGGAGGCGGTGAACAGCGTGTAATACGCCGCGAAGCCACAAAAGGCGCCGATGAGGGCCAGGCCCGTGGGCGCCAGCAGCTGCCCGGCGATACTGGCAGCGATCAGCCCGAGAATCGTATCGATCAGATAGGCAAACAGGCGCTCCAAACGCCCGGCATCGATGGGTTGGGCCTGTCTCATAGCATGGCCAGATCGTCGCGGTGGATCACCGTCGCGCGCGAGGAATAGCCGAGGATGGCTTCGACATTGCCGGTCTTCTGGCCGCGGATTTTTTCGGCTTCCGCCGCGCTGTAGCTGGTGATGCCTTTGGCGAACATCCGCCCGTCGCGGGTTTTGATGCTGATCGTATCGCCACGCTCGAAACTGCCTTCAACCGCGACGATCCCGGCGGGCAGCAGGCTTTTGCCATCGTTGAGCGCACGGGCGGCTCCGTCATCCACCAGCAGGCCGCCGGGCAGGTGCACGGCCGCAGAAATCCAGTGCTTGCGGGCGATTTGTGGTTTGGTGGTGGCGGTGAACCAGCTGGCGCGGCCACCGCTTGCGAGCTGGTGCAGCGCATGCTCCTCCTGCCCTTTGGCGATGACCATGTGGCAGCCACTGGCCAGCACCATCTGTGCCGCTTCCAGCTTGGTTTTCATGCCACCATTGCTAAGGCCCGAGGCCGGGCCGTCGCCCATCGCGAGGATGGCAGGGGTGATTGCCGTGACCAGCGGTATATGGTTCGCATCCGCATATTTGCTGGGGTTTTTGTCATAAAGCCCATCAATATCGGAAAACAGCACCAGCGTATCCGCACCGAGCATGACGGCGACGCGCGCGGCCAGCCGGTCGTTATCGCCGAATTTCAGCTCATCGGTCGCCACCGTGTCGTTCTCGTTGACGATGGGGATAAGCCGGTGAGCGAGCAGGGTGGTGAACGTAGCGCGCGCGTTGAGATAGCGCTGGCGGCGTTCGGAGTCTTCCAGCGTCAGCAGCAGCTGCGCGACATGGATGCCGTGTGGCGCAAAGGCAGCCTGCCAGGCCTGAATCAGCAGCGGTTGACCGGCCGCGGCAGCCGCCTGTTTATCATCAAGGCTCAGCCGCTCTGCGCCCAGCCCCACATGCGGCCGCCCCAGCGCCACCGCGCCCGAGGAAACGAGGATAATCTCCTTACCCGCCGCATGCAGCGCCGCAATATCGCTCGCGATCGCACTCAGCCACGCGGCGCGCAGCCGCGCCGATTCCGCAATCAGGCTGGAGCCGATTTTAATGACGATGCGCTTGGCGTCGTTCAGGGTGGGGGTGCTGCTCATGCACAACCTATAGCCAACTTATCGCGCCTGCGAAAGGACGAAACATGGGCGCGCGCGGCGATTATTCCTCGCCGCCACCGGCGGTGACGAAGAAGGGCAGGGCCGGTGGTTTTTGCACGCCGCGATAGTCGATGATGGTTTGCAGCATCGTCACCAGCAGCGGCTCAAGGTCGGTGCGGGCGGCGGCGGAGATGGTATAAACATCCGCGCCGCAGGCCTTTTTGAGGGCTTTCTGCTTGGCTTTGATTTCTTTTTCCGTAAGCGCGTCGCATTTATTGAGGGCGACAATTTCGGGTTTGGCGGCCAGCTCTGCGTCATACTGTTCGAGTTCGGTGCGCACGATGGTGTAGGCGTCCACCACGTCTTCCTGCGTGCCGTCGATCAGGTGCAGCAGCACGCCGCAACGCTCGACATGGCCGAGGAATTTGAGGCCGAGGCCCTTGCCTTCTGCCGCGCCTTCGATGAGGCCGGGAATATCTGCCAGCACGAATTCAGCATCACCAACGCTGACCACGCCCAGCTGCGGGGCGAGGGTGGTGAAGGGATAATCGGCGATTTTTGGTTTCGCCGCCGAGGTGGCGGCAAGGAAGGTGGATTTGCCTGCGTTGGGCAGACCGAGCAGGCCCGCATCCGACAGCAGTTTCAGCTTGAGCCACAGCGTGCGCTCCTCACCCTTACCGGCGGGCACGGACTGGCGCGGCGCCTGGTTGGTGGAGGATTTGAAATGGATGTTGCCAAGCCCGCCGCGGCCGCCTTTGGCGAGCACGATTTCCTGATTTTCCTCGGTGAAATCGGCCAGCAATGTTTCGCGGTCTTCATCGAAAATCTGGGTGCCAAGCGGCACCAGCAGCATTTTATCGACCGCCGCCCGGCCATAACGCTGCTTGCCCATGCCGTGGCCGCCGCGATCGCCTTTGAAATGCTGGTTGAAGCGGTAATCGACCAGCGTGTTGAGGCCCGTCACCGCCTTCATGATGATGCTGGCGCCGCGCCCGCCATCGCCGCCATCCGGCCCGCCTTCGGGGATGAATTTCTCACGGCGGAACGAGATGCAGCCTTCGCCGCCATCGCCGGATTTCACATAGATTTTAGCTTCATCGATAAAACGCATAACGGCTTTCTGCGAGGATGTTCCTCAAAGTAAAAAGGGAAACGGTTGCCCATTTCCCTTTTCGTTTTTCGTATGGGCGGTGAATCCGGTTAGGCCGCGGCCGCGACAACCGAAACCACGTTTTTGTCGCCTTTTTTCTTGCTGAACAGCACCTGGCCATCCACCACCGCGAAGATGGTGTAATCTTTGCCAAGGCCCACGCCCGTACCCGGGTGGTAGGTGGTACCACGCTGGCGGATGATGATGTTGCCAGCGACAACATGCTCACCACCGAATTTTTTCACGCCAAGGCGCTGACCGGCTGAGTCACGACCGTTGCGGGATGATCCGCCTGCTTTCTTATGTGCCATGAGGGGCTCCCTTTAGATGACTTAAATTATTTCGCGGCTTTTTTGGCAGCGGGTTTCTTTGCAGCGGCTGGCTTTTTCGCAGCAGCGGGCTTGGCGGCTTTCGGTGCAGCAGCTTTTTTATCCGCGGCCGACACTTTGGCTGCCGGAGCTTGCGCTGCCGGGCCGGTTGCTTTTGGCTTCGGCGTGCGGGCCTCGGCGGTCACGAGCGCTGCGCCGTTGAGGGCGATGCTGGTGATGTGCAGCGCGGTGAAGCGCTGGCGGTGGCCGTTTTTGCGACGGTAGTTATGACGGCGTTTTTTCTTGAAGATCAAAACCTTGTCGGCTTTGCCTTGCTCCAGGATGGTGGCTTCCACCAGGGCGCCAGCGACCAGCGGGCTGCCGATGAGGTTCTTATCGCCCGAAAGGGTCAGAACCTGATCAATTTTAACGACATCGCCGACGACGCCTTCGAGTTTTTCAACTTCGATAATGCTGCCTGCGGTTACACGGTATTGTTTGCCACCGGTGACGATCACTGCGTACATAACGCGCTCTCTTATTTTGTAGGTTTAAGGAGGCGGGACTATACTCGTGCGGGCCAGCCTGTCAACAGCAAACATGCATGGGCGTAACCATCCGTTTTTCTTGCTAAATCGGCGTAATTGAGGTGACATAGGGGAATGAAGAAAAACTTTGTCCCATTCAACACCCTGCTGAAATCCGTGCTGGTCGTCACCAGCCCGGCGCTGGTGGTGCTGGGCCTCGATGTCTTCCTCGGCGCGCTCAGCCTGTCGCAGATGATGTATGCGTACGGCGTCATTTTCGTTGCCACGGGCTTACTGATTTACCCGTTCCTCTCCAATGTTTCGGCGCTGACCTATTATGTGAACGAAATTGCGCAGGATAAACGGGTCGCCGCGCCCGACCTCAGCTTTCTTGGTTCCGCCGCCGAGCTGTCCGAAGCGCTCAAGCGCCTGCAGGCCAGCTGGGATGTGAAGAAAAAGCAGATGGAAACCATCATCACCGAGCGCGAAATTCTGGTCGATACGCTGCCCGATATTCTGGTGATGGTGAATGACGAGAAGAAGCTGGTGCGCACCAACCGCGCCGCCCGCGCCATATTCGGCCAGAACCTTGCAGGCAAATATCTGAAGGACGTCATCCCCAACCGCTATTTGCTGGATGCGATTTCCTCGGTCATCAACGACCTCAAGGGCCGCGAGATCGAGTTTCGGATCGAAGACCCGGTGGTGCGTGATTTCCTCGCCATCATCGAGCGCTTTCCGGTGCCGACCGCAGGCGGCATTTCGACCGTCATCACCATGAACGACATCACGGAGCTGAAATCCGTCGAGCAGATGCGTGCGGATTTCGTGGCCAATGCCAGCCATGAATTGCGCACGCCGCTGGCCTCCATCAAGGGCTTTGTCGAAACATTGCTCGGGCCCGCGAAGGATGATGAACCGGCGCGGATCGAGTTTCTCAAAATCATGCTGGAACAATCCGACCGCATGCAGCAGCTGATCGGTGATTTGCTCAGCTTAAGCAAAATCGAAATGAACGTGCATTCCGTGCCGACCGAGCCGCTGGACCTGGCGGCGGTGGTGCGCAAGGAGAGCGACACGTTCAAACGCATGGCGGCCGAGAAAAACGTGCGGCTGGTGCTTAACATCCACGATAACCTGCCGCCGGTGAAGGGCGAGGCCAACGAGTTGGCGCAGGTGGTGCATAACCTCGTCAGCAACGCGATCAAATACGGCTTTGCGGATTCGGATGTCACCATCACCGCGCGGGTGACGACCGAGCTGCCGCAGGACATCAACATGCGCAACCTCACGCGGGTGGTCGCGCTCAGCGTCAAGGATCAGGGCGAGGGCATTCCCAAGCAGCATTTGCCGCGGCTGATGGAGCGGTTCTACCGCGTCGATTCGGCGCGCACCCGTCAGGTTGGCGGCACCGGGCTGGGTCTGGCGATCGTCAAGGGTATCATCCAGCGCCATCGCGGTGCCATCGTCATCAATTCGGTGGTGGGTGAGGGCACAAGCTTCACCATGTACCTGCCGATTTTTGAGGGCTGATATGGGCCAGCGGAGCGTTGCAAATGGCAAGACGGTCATCGCCTTCGTAGCGTTTTACGCGCTCTGTTTTATCGTCCAAAGCATCGGCGCGTATGTCACGCAACTCAGTGTGCATGACTGGTATCCGGCACTGGCCAAATCATCGCTTACCCCGCCGGGTATGGTCTTTGGCATCGCATGGACGATCCTTTATCTAGTGATGGCAGGCGCGGCCACCTGCATCTATCGCGCGCGCGGCACATGGCGTTCGCGCAGCCTCGCCTGGTGGCTGATCCAGCTGCTGCTCGGGCTCATGTGGTCGCTGGTCTTCTTCGGCCAGCGCGCGATCGATCTTGGCTTTATCATCATCCTGCTCAATTGGGTGGCTGTCGCGTTCACCACCTACCGCTTCTTCCGTATTGAGCGCATGGCGGGCTGGTTGATGGTGCCGCTGCTGCTGTGGCTGAGCTTCGCCTGCTACCTGAACGGCTTCATCCTGACCCATAACTAGGTTTACTTCGCGCCTGCGGGACGGTATGACCCGGTGCATGATGCACGGCTTAAGCATGTGGAAACAATGGACGCGCCGCCCCGGCGAGAGTGCTGTAATGGCGCTCATGTGGCTGTCGGCCGTGCTGGCGGTGATGATTACGGCGGCCATTATTTTCTCGGTGCTGCGCGAGGCGCTGGCCTTCTTCCAGCATGTGCCGCTGCTGGATTTTTTGCTCGGCACCCAGTGGAGCCCCCAAACCGCGATGCGGGCCGATCAGGCCGGGGCCACCGGTGCATTCGGCGCATTGCCGCTGCTGGCGGGCACGCTGATGATTACGCTGATCGCGCTGCTGGTGGCGGTGCCCATCGGGCTGATGAGCGCCATTTACCTCTCGGAATATGCCCGCCCGCGCCTGCGCCAATGGCTGAAACCCATGCTGGAGCTGCTCGCGGGCATTCCCACCGTGGTCTATGGCTATTTCGCGGTGATGGCGGTGGCGCCATTCATGCATAAGCTCGGCAGCGCGCTTGGCATTTCCATCGCGTCGGAAAGTGCGGTGGTGGCCGGGCTCGTCATGGGCATCATGATTATCCCGTTTGTGTCCTCGCTCAGCGACGATATGATTACCGCCGTGCCGCGCGGGCTGCGTGATGCGTCCTATGGCCTTGGCGGCACCAAATCCGAAACCATCACCCGCGTGGTGCTGCGCTCGGCGCTGCCGGGCATCATGGGCGCGGTGTTGCTGGCCATCAGCCGCGCGATTGGCGAAACCATGATCGTGGTGATGGCGGCCGGGCTTTCCGCCAACCTCACCGCCAACCCGTTCGAGGCGGTGACGACGGTGACGGTGCAAATGGTGACGCTGCTGACCGGCGATCAGGAATTCGATAGCCCGAAAACCCTCGCTGCATTTGCGCTAGGGCTCACGCTGTTTTGCTTCACCCTGCTGCTCAACATCATCGCACAGATGATCGTCAAAAAATACCGGGAGCAATATGAGTAGCGCCACCGACATCACCGGCACCATCGCCGCGGGCCTTGCCCGGCGCCACCGGCGCGAGCGGCGTTTCCGGGCTTATGGCGTGGCGGCGCTGCTGTTTTCCGGGCTGATGCTGGCGGTGCTGCTGGTGACGATTATCCGCCCCGGCATGCAGGGTTTCACGCGGCATGAGTTGCGCCTTGAGATCGACACCGCACCGTTTGCCGCCATCCTGCGCGACCATCCGGAGCAGATGGATTTTTACGCCCACACCAACACCATGCTGCGCAGCATGGCCGGCGGTGTGCTGGATAAGGTCGAGCGCCAGCAGCTCTACCGGCTGATCGGTTTCTTCTCGGCGGATACGGTGAAAAAACAGGTCATGCGCGCACCGCAGCAATGGCCGGATGCGGTGACGGTCTGGATCCCGCTTTCGGACAATGCCGACCAGCTGCTCAAAGGCCATATCGACCGCACGCTGGATGCGGCGCTGCGCCCGCTCAACGACCGCCAGATCGCCTGGCTGGATGCGTGGCAGCAGCAGGGCCGCATCCGCTCCAGCTTCAACTGGGATTTCTTCAGCCATGGCGATAGCCGCGCGCCGGAAGCGGCCGGGTTCGGCGGCGCGGTAGTGGGCTCGTTGCTGACGCTGCTTATCTGCCTGGTGCTGGCCTTCCCGGTCGCCATTATGGCCGCCATCACGCTGGAAGAATTCGCCCGCAAATCGCGCGCCGCCGAGTGGCTGGAGATCACCATCAACAACCTCGCCGCGGTGCCCTCCATCATCTATGGCCTGCTCGGCCTGTCGGTATTTTTGCAGCTGTTCGGCATGCCGCGCTCCTCGGCGCTGGTGGGCGGGTTGACGCTGGCGATCCTCATCCTGCCGGTGATGATTATCGCCGCCCGCGCCTCGATCCGCGCCGTGCCGCCCAGCATGCGCGCGGCCGCCACCGCGCTTGGTGCCACCCGGCTGCAGGTGGTGCGCCACCATGTGCTGCCTTATGCGCTGCCGGGGATTATGACGGGCACCATTCTCAGTATCTGCCGGGCGCTGGGCGAAACCGCGCCGCTGCTGATGATTGGCATGGTCGCCTTCGTTGCCGATATTCCGCGCGGGGTGAGTGACCCGGCAACCGTGATGCCGGTGGAAATTTACCTCTGGGCATCGAGCCCCGAGCTTGGCTTTGTTGAAAAAACCTCGACTGCGATCATGGTGCTGCTCGTCATTTTGTTGCTTCTCAACGTGGCGGCGATTAGGTTGCGCAACGCAAGTCAGAAAACATGGAATTGATGCAGAACAACCCCACCATCCAGGCCCGCGATGTTGACGTGTTTTACGGCGCAAAACAGGCGTTGTTTTCGGTGTCGCTGGATGTCGCGGCAAAAAGCGTCACCGCCTTCATCGGCCCGTCGGGCTGCGGCAAATCGACCTTCCTGCGCTGCATCAACCGCATGAACGACCTGATCCCCGGCTGCCGCGTCACCGGGTCGATCACGCTCGATGGCGGCGATATCCACGACCGCGCGCTCGATGTGGTGCTGCTGCGCGCCCGCGTCGGCATGGTGTTCCAGAAGCCCAACCCGTTCCCCAAATCGATTTACGAAAACGTCGCCTACGGCCCGCGCATCCACGGTCTTGCCAAAAACAAGACGGATCTGGATGGAATTGTCGAGCAATCGCTGCGTGGTGCGGCCTTGTGGGACGAGGTGAAAGACCGCCTCAACGCGCCGGGCACCGGGCTTTCCGGTGGTCAGCAGCAGCGCTTATGCATCGCCCGCACCATGGCCGTCAGCCCGGAAGTGATTTTGATGGATGAGCCATGCTCCGCGCTCGACCCGATTGCGACCGGCAAGGTCGAGGACCTCATCGCCGAGCTACAGAAGGATTACACCCTCATTATCGTCACCCACTCGATGGCGCAGGCGCGCCGCGTGGCGCAAACCACCGCGTTTTTCCATATGGGGAAACTCATCGAAACCGGCGCCACCGACCAGATGTTCGAGGCGCCGCACCATCAGCAAACCAAGGATTACATCACCGGACGCTATGGGTGAGGTGGTTTGGAATGGTGGGATTTTCCTCCACTCTTAAAACGTCATTGCGAGCGAAGCGCGGCAATCCAGTGCGACGCGTCTGCGTCGCTAGTATTTCCTTAGGGCTGGATTGGCAAGTGCCTCTCTCCGCTACGCTCCTCGCAATGACGGATTGAGGTGTGTGGTGTGGTTTATCCTCGCACTAATTGCGTCGTATCCACCGGGCGCTCGCTCACCTGTTCGGCAAAGCTTTTCTGAGCGCGCGGGGCGAGGCCCAGCCGCTCCACAAATTGCCCGTTGGTGGGTGAGGGTTCTGCCACCGCTACCGCCGGGCGATCCAGCGTGCGCGCATCGTTGATGATAAAGGCGAGGTGGCCCGCTTCCAGCGCACCGCGGCTGATATCGGTCGCCAGCAGTTGCATTTCCATGCCCACCCCGATGGTGCGCAGCACGTGGCGCTGCTCGCGCCCGTTCATCTCGGCATACGGCTTTTTGAACTGCGTTTCGATGGCCTGTTGCAAGGCCGGGTCGCCCGCCACCAGCACGCCGTAAACCTGCGCTGCGCTGATGCTGCGGCCATGTTTCACGTCGCGGTTCATGGCGAAAATCAGATCATGCGCGGCGGCTTTGCTGAGGCCGGTGCCGCGGCCAATGGCGGCCTCCAGCCCATCATGCACAATCAGGCTGGAGACGCCGGCGACGATGCCGGTGCTGAGAAAGCCCGCAAACTTCGCAACGGCGGCAGCGGCGGTGGCAGGCGCACCCAGCGCCAGCGTCGCCGCTGTCAGGTGGGGGGTAAGAAATGCGGCGACGGCTGACGGTGCCAGCGCAAAGGTAATGAGGCCAAACGTGCTGATGGCGGCAAGCGCAGCAGTGGCGAAGCTGATGACGTTTTTGCGTTCCTGCCGGTGCAGCGCCTGGGCGATGACATCGTTGTCCCGGGCCGCGGTTTTGAGGTCGGCGCGGGTCACTTCATTGGGGGCGATGCCGAGTTTCTGGGCGATATCGTCGCGGTAGAGATCGACCATGTTGGTTTCATATTCCCGCTGGGCGTGGATGCGCAGGAAGCCGGTTACCAGCGCGCCGCCCACAGCAATCACCAGCGCAGGGGCCACGCCCAGAATGGTGAGGCCGCTGA
Source organism: Pseudomonadota bacterium (assembly GCA_040384265.1). Lineage (GTDB taxonomy): Bacteria > Pseudomonadota > Alphaproteobacteria > Rickettsiales > UBA3002 > QFOX01. The sequence continues at coordinate 101,553 of JAZKJM010000004.1, forward strand.
AGGTCGAGCTCGCCATGGTGGCGGCGATCACCCCGAGCGACACCAGCCCGCGCCCGAGCAGGTACACCCGCATCGTGCGTAGGAAACTGCCGAACTCTTCCATAACGGGCATAGGTCGCCTTACGATTATCCACTTTAATTATAGCGGCTTAACGCAAAGCATGTGTGACGGTTTGATGAAGGTTTGTGCAGCCTGGCGGCAGCAGGGGAGGGCTATAAGCCTCTATAGTCCCTCGATAAATCGACATAATTCTGGGCCGATACGGGGATGAATGCCGCTTCTTCCGGGCTGAGCGGGCGGAAGAATTTGGCCGGGTTGCCCGCCCACATTTCGCCGGATTTGACCTGTTTTTTCGGCGTCACCAGTGCTCCGGCGGCAACAAATGCGCCGGGCTCGACAGTCGCAAAATCCATCACCGTCGCGCCCATGCCGATGAAGCAATCATCCGCCAGCGTGCAGGCATGCAGCAGCACCTTGTGGCCGATGGTGATGTTAGAGCCAATGGTCGTCGGCCCGGTTTTGCGGGTGACATGGATGACGCTGCCATCCTGAATATTGGTGCGCATGCCGATGCGGATGTTGTTCACATCCCCACGAATCACGCAGCCGAACCACACATTGCTATCCGCCCCGATATGCACATCGCCGATCACCACCGCCCCGGGCGCGATGAACGCATCCGGATGGATCGTCGGCGTGATGCCGCGGTAGGGGAGAATAATCGCGCCGGGGTGAGCTTGCATATCAGGACTTCTTAAAAATATTTCGTAGGAACGCACGATAGCCCAGCGTTGCATCCTGCACAACATGGCGCTGATAACAGGGTTCACAAAGCAGCATATACGGATCATGACGGGTCACATAGCACAGCGTCATGGCCGGAATAATGGCTGTTTCGCTGGCGCCATCGATGCAGCCATTGCACTCCTCAAATGCCCAGCCATTGGGGATTAAGGTAAAGAAAGCAGGATCGAAGCCCTCGCCGCGATAAGGGCATTCAACACGTATGCCATCCGCTTGTGGGTACCAGCGGCTTGCGGTAGCAAGCTCTGTTTCTGCGGTAATGGTGGGGTGCCACGCCTCACCTTTTGGGCAGAAGGCGGCCAGTGCATCGCGTGCGGGGATTCGGCTGGCCATCCATTGGTGTTTCGAGAAACGAGGCAGTGTTTTTGCCGTGCTCACGGAAATACCGCCGTCAGTTCAAGGTTGGTGGTTTCGGGTAGGCCGAACATCAGGTTGGCGTTTTGCAAGGCTTGGCCGGAGGCGCCTTTGACGAGGTTATCGATCACCGAAACGATAATCAGCTCGCCCGCGTTGCGGCCCGCATGGACGGATAGGAAACACTGGTTGGTGCCGCGCACCTGATGGGTGCTGGGGCTGCCGCTGGCAAGCACGGTGACGAACGGCTCGGCGGCATAACGCGCAGTGAGGCAGTCGCGCGCCTGCTCTACCGTGGTGCCTGGTGTGAGGGTGGCGTGGATGGTCGAGAGCATGCCGCGGGTGATGGGCACCAGATGCGGCGTGAAGCCGATGCGGTTGGCCTGACCGGACGCGCGGTTGAGCTCCTGATCCATCTCCGCCATGTGGCGGTGGCTGCCGATGCCGTAGGCGGAAACGCCACCATCCAGCTCGGTAAACAGCATTTCCTGTTTGGCGCTGCGGCCCGCGCCCGAAACGCCCGACATGGAGTTGGCGTTGATGCTCGCCGGAACAACCAGCTGCGCGGCGATGAGCGGTAGCATGGGCAGCAGGATCGAGGTCGGGTAGCAGCCGGGATTGGCGACCAGCCGCGCGGTTTTCAGCTGCGCGCGGGCATGTTCGGTGAGGCCGTAGACGGCGGTTTGCTGTAAGGCGGTGGCGCGGTGGGCATGGCCATACCATTGCGCGTAGGCGGCCGGGTCCTCCAGCCGGAAATCGGCCGAGAGATCGACAATGCGCACATGCGGTGGCAGGGCGGCGATGATCTCCTGCGTGGTGCCGTGCGGCAGGCAGCAGAACACGAGTTCGATGGTCAAGAAATCCACTTCCGTATGCTTCACCAGCACCGGCAGGTCGCGCCCGCGCAGATGGGGATACACCGCGTCCATCGGCTTGCCGGCCTGGCTGTCGCCGGTGAGGGCGACTATGCGGAAGGCCGGGTGGTTTTGCAGCAGCCGCAGCAGCTCCGCCCCGGTATAGCCGGAAGCGCCCAGAATGGCGGTGGGAATGGTTTTGGTCATGGTCGTGTCACCTTGTGACGATCGTTAAACAGCATAGCTTAAAACAGTACGGGGCTTAAAAACAGTACGGGCCCCGTTATTGGAATAACGGAGCCCGTGAAAACCGTAAACCAAAAACGCTTAGCGTTTGCTGAACTGGAAGCTACGGCGTGCTTTCGCGCGGCCATATTTCTTACGTTCAACCACACGGCTGTCGCGCGTCATGAAGCCGCTCTTACGCAGCAACGGACGGAAGCTTGGATCATATGCATCCAGCGCGCGGGAAATGCCATGACGCACCGCGCCGGCCTGACCCGAGAGACCGCCGCCAGCGACGGTGATGAACATGTCGAATTTATTTTCCTGATCCAGCACCGCGAAGGGCTGGTTGATGATCATGCGCAGTACCGGGCGGGCGAAATACCCTTCAAGGGTCTTGCCGTTGACGGTGATTTTGCCGCTGCCGCGCTTGATCCACACGCGGGCGGTGGCGTCCTTACGACGGCCGGTGCCATACGCGCGACCCAATTTGTCGATGGTGGGTGTGCGGGCGTCGTTGATTGCTGTTTCTTCTGCCGTTGCCATGATCTATCCTATTATCGTGCGTTTTTTTCGTTCATCGCGGCGAAATCGATCACTTTCGGTGATTGACCCGCATGCGGGTGCTCGCTGCCATTATAGATATGCAGATGCTTGCTCTGAGCGCGGGCAAGCGGGCTGTCTTTGGGCATCATGCGCTCGATGGCTTTTTCCATCACGCGTTCCGGATGCTCGCCCGACAGGATGTGCTCGGCCGAACGCTCTTTAATACCGCCGGCATAACCGGTGTGGTAGTAATAGACCTTTTTGCCACGTTTGCGGCCGGTCAGCTTCACTTTGTCCGCGTTCACGATCACGACATGGTCGCCGCAATCCTGGTTGGGGGTGAAGGACGGCTTGTGTTTGCCACGGAGAACCTTGGCGACATAGCTGGCCAGACGGCCCAGAACCACGCCTTCAGCGTCGATCATGACCCAGTCTTTTTTAATATCTTTCGGCGTTGCCGAGTACGTTTTCATGACGCGCTCTTCTTGTTGGTTTTTTACAGTAAGGGTGGGCTTTCTAGTGGGTGAGCCGGGGGATGTCAACCATGAATATGGACCGGGGCAAATGGCCGCTCACCGCCCCGGCGCGCATCCCGGTGGCACGCTCCTGCCCGATAGTGCCCATAAATCAGTATGAGGCACGCATGGGCATTACCGAAACCCGGGTCTACCAGAAAGCATTCCAGCACTATTTACGGCACGGCACGCCCATCGAGCTATCCCTCAAGGCGATGATGCATGAGATGCCGCTCTATATTTGGCATACGCAAGGGGATGACAAAGTCCGCTCGGCGCATGCGGCCAATGATGGCAAAATTTTTGCGTGGGCACATCCGCCTTCGACCGCTAATCCCGGTGAGGAGCCCGGATGCCGCTGTTGGGCAGAGTCGGTGGAGGTGGATACGACGCCGCTCGATATCCTCGCCTTGCTTTCGGGTGCAGGGCTTGTAAGGCGGGTGGGGATGCGCATTGTCAGGAGGGTGGGCGAGGGCGTTATAAGGAGGGTAGGGCAGAGAAATGAGGCACCATCTTCAACGGTAGAACCACAATTAAACGATACCAGGACCTGGCCCAAGCCACCTAGGGAAGGGCGGTTTAAGGAAGCGGATCCTTCGCGAAGTAAACCCCGGGCAAGAGGCGAAAAAAGCCTTTATGACAAAGATGGTGGAGAGTGGCGATATGCACCCGAAGACAAATACCACAATGCGCATTGGGATTATAAGCCCGCGGGCGAAAAGCAAGCTTGGCAAAATATTAAGATTGATAATAAGCCAATTTTAAAACAATAGGACAACATATGCTTAGAATAAGATACATCAAGGATTTCAAAGCCGGTGCATCCTATGTCGTTGTGACGGCGGATGCGCAAGGATTCACCACGGCCGCAGCATTTTTTGCGCAGCAGGCGGGTGGCTTTTTAAACGATCAGCGGATCACAGAAGATAGCGATGTTGGCGCATTGGGGCAGGATCAGCTCTATTTGCTGCCGCACGAATGTCGGAAAATATCAGCAATGTTTCATGAAGTCGTGGCTAGCGGGCAACCGCGACATATCTATTGCGATACGGTCGCGCTGAAAGAGCTGGAAATTCTCATCTCGTACAAGGAGTATGAGAACCTTGTTTAGTCGTTGAGTGCTGAGCATAATCGAGGGGAAATAAACCGTGCGCGCTGAAAAAACACAGGAAGAATTGCTAAAGGCACAATGCCAGTCCGCGGCTGACATGGTCGTCGATGCCTTAGTGATGGCTGGCATTTTGGATAATCGTAACGCGATGAAGGCAAGCGAGATTGCTGCTGAAGAAATTTTAGTGCGTAAAGCAATGGGGAAATTATAGCATTTCTACGTGAGTAGGATGGCCTCGAAGGGCGGAGTTATGAAAACACGTCAACAACTGCTTATGGATTTGCTGGATGACCCTCGCAATGCAGATCGTCTGGTCGCGGCGCTTCCATCAGCGCAACCGCATACGCCAATTAAAGAGTCTGAGTTTAACCCGGAGTTGTTCGAATGACGGAGATTTGGAAGAGAGTCTACAAAGCCAACATCATTAATGCGCTGCAGGAATTAGCAGACAAGAACTATCAAAACGATGTTTGGCTGAATCGTCATAACCCGAATCATTGGGTGGGTTCTTTTGTCGAAGCGGCATGCGGACTGTTCGATGATTGTGTTATCACACATTACTTAAGCGAAGGTGAAGTCATCCTCGATGAGAAGGTGACAGCGGCATTGAAAGAGTTGGGGGCGGCAGTCGATGCCGTGGATGAATTTCGCGATGAGGAAAAAATCATTAATGATCCGCTGATGGATATCGTAAGGGAGAAAGCGGCCCGCGCACTCTTTCTGGTCAATATAAGCACCTATGAGGGAACCACGGTCGATGTTGCCGTGCCCGGGCAAGACAAGCCATTGCCACGAAACCTTTGGCAGTGATGGTCGCCTACGCCTTCACCTTTGCATAGCGGCCCGGTGCGGGCTCGATGGCCTTATAGCGGGCGTTGCCGGGTTTCTTGGCTTTCACCATCGCGCCGGCACGTTTGCTTTGCCATTGGTGCCAGTGGTCCCACCAGCTGCCGGGATGTTCCTTGGCGTTTTTCAGCCAGTCGGCAGGTTTGGGCGGCAGTTTGTCGCTCACCCAGTAGCAGTATTTCTTCTTCACCGGCGGGTTGATGACACCGGCCACATGGCCTGAATCCGCCAGGGTGAAGACGCATTCGCCGTCATAAACCTGGGTGGCGGCGTACGAAGATGTCCACGGCGCGATGTGATCCTCGCGCGTTGCCAGAATATAGCTCGGCGTTTTGATGCGGGCGAGGTTGATCGGCACATCCAGCAGCGTGATGCCGCCGGGTTTGATGAGCTGGTTATGCTGGTACATGTTGCGCAGGTAAAACGCGTGCATGGTGGCGGGCATGCGGGTGGAATCAGCGTTCCAGTAGAGCAGGTCGAACGGGAAGGGCTGTTTGCCCAGCAGGTAATTATTGACCATGAACGACCAGATCAGATCGTTGGCGCGCAGCATGTTGAAGGTGGTCGCCATTTCCGACGCATCGAGATAGCCGCGCTCGCTCATGCGGCCTTCGAGCGCTTCGAGCTGGGTTTCATCGATGAATACCGAAATCTCGCCCGCATCCGCAAAATCGACCAGCGTGGTGAGGTAGGTGACGGAGGCCACGCGTTCCGATTCACCAATCGCCTTGAGATAGGCCAGGCTGATGGCGCTGAGCGTGCCGCCCAGGCAATAGCCGATGATGGATGTTTGTTTGCTGCCGGTGATGTTCTCGATCACATCGAGCGCCGCGAGCGGGCCCTGGCGCAGGTAATCCTCGAAATTTTTGCGGCCGAGTTTTTCGTCCGGGTTCACCCAGCTGACGACGAACACGTTGTAGCCCTTTTTCGTCAGCCATTGGATGAAGGAGCGCTCGGCGGTGAGGTCGAAGATATAGTATTTATTGATCCATGCCGGCAGCAGCAGCAGCGGCGTGGCATAGACCTTCTCGGTCGTAGGCGCATATTGGATCAGCTGCATCAGGTCGTTTTCATAGACCACGCTGCCGGTGGCGGTGGCGATGTTTTCGCCCATGGTGAAAGCGCGCTCATCCGTCATCGAGATGCGGAAATTGCCGTCGCCTTTTTCGATGTCGCTGAGGAAATTGGTGAGGCCCGAAACGACGCTGTCGCCGTTGGTCTCGATCATCGTGCGCATCACTTCCGGATTGGTGAATGCAAAGTTGCTCGGCGCCACCGCATCCACATATTGGCGGGTGAAGAAGCTGAGCTTCTGCTTATCATGCGCGTTCAGCCCATCGATATTGCCGACCATATCCTGCAGCCAGCGCGCATTGACGAGGTAGTTCTGCTTAATATAGTCGAACACCGCGCTGTTGCTCCATGCCGGGTCGTTGAAGCGGCGGTCTTTGGGCGACACCGCGACATACGAACTTTCGGACTCGGTTTTGCCGAGCAGTTTGCCCGTCCACCATTGCCAGAGCTTGAGATGGTCGTTCATCAGGTCGAGCTGCGATTGCGCCAGTTTTTCCGGGTTGATGGAAATGCTGCGCGCCATCTGCATCGCGGATTCCGCCATGCTGCGCGGGTCGGAATGGCCCAGCGTCATCGGCTTGGCCAGTTGGTGCGCGGTGGTCGCTTGCAGGATGCGTTGCCAGATATCCCCGGCGCGCGCCATGTTCTCCATGAAATGCTGGGCATCGATGGGCTGTTCGCTGTCGTCGGTCATCGGTTTTTTGGCTGTTTTGGTCATGATGCGACCTGCTTAAAGTATATCGCCGCATGATGCAATGAACGGATTGCATGCGGTGCTGGACAAATCATTTTATCGCCGGTAGCGTGTAAAAAAATGACGACAATAATGATTCACAAAAGCATCGTTAGGCAAACCCATGCGCATCTTCTCCCGGCTCCTGTCCGTTCTTGTCCTCGTCACGCTTAGCGCCTGCGCGTACATCATTCCCGAAGATCCCAATTTGCCGCGCAACAACACGGTGCTCGGGCCAGTTCGCAAGCCGCAGTTGAACGTCAACAGCCCGCAAAGCGCGCTACCACGCCCGATGCCGATGGCAGCGAACGATGCGCCCTACATCGCGCCGGTGCAATCGGCGGAAGTCGCATCCGTGCAATCTGCCGATTTGCCGCCGGTAATCACCCCGCCCTCCGCCCCGGTGGCTGAGGATGTAAACGCCCGCCGCGTGCCGGTGGAGAATGCTGAATTCACTGTCAGCAGCAACGAGTATCCGCCGATCACCAGCGTGCCGCCGCGCCCGGCGATGAGCGGTGAGGGCAGCGCCGCTGAGCGCCTGCAGGCCACCCAGGTCATCCTTGAAAAAGATCGCACCACCGTGCTCGATAAAAAAGCCGCCTTGGCGCGTGACGCTGCGGCGGAGCCCTCGATGATCGACACCCCGCTTGACCCGCGCATGGCCCCAGCGCCGTTGCCACCCGAGCCGGTTGTCCCTGCCGTGTCGCCGAAACCCCTTGCGCCCATGCCTGCGCCGGTTGCGCCGGTGAAGCCCGTCAGCAGCGCGCCTTCAGTGATTGTGCCTGCCGGTGGCCTTGCCGCACTCAGCACGAAGCCGGAGCCCGTGCGCGTTGCATCCGCACCGGTTGTGTCGACCACCCCATCGCTGCCCGCGATCAAGGCGTTTGCGCCGCCCGCGCCCGCAGCTGGGGTGATGCCGCCAAAATCCGCCTTGCCGGAAGTGAAGCAGGGCGATTTCAACCCGCTCGCCTCGGCCATGCCGCTGCCTGCCCCGGCCCTTGCGCCAGCGCCAGCCCTCGCGCCTGCACCAGTGGTAACCCAAAGCCAGCCCATCGTTGCGGTGGCTGATTTGCCACCACCCGCAGCAGCACCTGCACCAGCATCGCGCCAGATGGCGACGGCCCCTGCCGTGCGCGGCGGTGATTTTGACCCGCTGGCGGCGGCGGAACGAGCGCCTGCCGTGGCGGCGAAAAGCGGCAGCACGGGCTCGGTTTATGCGAGCACCGGCTATATTTCGCCGTCACGCTACGCGACCCGCCGCGATTAAAACCCCCTAAGCCGTCAGTTGACAGGCTGTGTCCCCCGCTTCTAGAGTGCTGCCATCATGGATGAATTTTACCGCATTAGCCGCCTGCCGCCGTATGTTTTCGCCGAGGTGAATAAAATCAAGGCCGCGCACCGCGCGTCGGGCCGCGATATTATCGATCTTGGCATGGGCAATCCGGACGCGCCGACGCCCAAACATATCGTCGATAAACTGCGCGAAGTCGCGCTCGATGAAACCGCGCACGGCTATTCCGTCAGCCGCGGTATTCAGGGCCTGCGCAAGGCGCTCGCTGGCTATTACAAGCGCCGCTTCGATGTCGAGCTGAACCCGGAAACGGAAGTGATCTCGACCATCGGTTCCAAGGAAGGTCTCGCCAATTTGATCCAGGCCATCACCGGCCCGGGCGATGTGATCGTCACCCCCAACCCGTGCTACCCGATCCATGCCTATGGCCCGGTGATTGCGGGCGCATCCATCCGCCATGTGGTGACGCCTGAGGGCGGCGATTTCATCGAAGCGCTCGAACGCGCGATCAAAAACATGACGCCCAAACCCGTTGCCGTCATCGTCAATTATCCCGGCAACCCGACGGCGGAAACGGTTGATTTGGCCTTCTACGAACGGCTGGTCGCGCTCTGCAAACAATATGGCGTCTACGCGATTTCCGACCTCGCTTATTGCGAAATTTATTTCGACGGCAACCCGCCGCCATCCATCCTGCAGGTCGAAGGCGCAAAAGACATCGCGATCGAGTTCACCACCCTGTCGAAAACCTATTCGATGGCAGGCTGGCGCGTTGGTTTTGCCGCCGGCTGCCCACGCCTGATTTACGCGCTGACGCGCATTAAATCCTACCTCGATTACGGCACCTTCACGCCGATTCAGGTCGCCGCCACCGCCGCCCTCAACGGCCCGCAGGAATGTGTCGAGGAGATGCGCAAACGCTACCACGAGCGCCGCGACATCATGGTCAAAGGCATGCACGAAGCGGGTTGGATGGTGCCCAACCCGAAAGCCTCGATGTTCATCTGGGCGCCGCTGCCGGAGCAATATAAGGAGCTCGGCTCGTTCGAATTTTCCAAATTGCTGCTCGACCAGGCCGAGGTCGCGGTCGCGCCCGGTATTGGATTTGGCGAATATGGCGACGGCCATGTGCGCATCGCGCTGGTCGAAAACAAACAGCGCTTGCGGCAGGCCGTGCGCAACATCAAAGCCTTCCTTGCGAAGGATGCGCAACCGCTCATCCGCCAGCTGCGCGAGGCTGCGTGAGCGCGCCCTTGCGCATCGGCATCGCGGGGCTTGGCACGGTCGGTGCGGGCACGCTGAAAATCGTGCAGGATAATGCAGCATTGCTCGCTGCACGCGCCGGTCGGGCGCTGCAAGTGGTTGCTGTCAGCATGCGCGACCCATCCAAAAAACGTGATGCGAACATCGACGGCATCCGCGTCGAATCCGATGCGCGCATGCTTGCGGATGCGGCGGATATCGACATCATCGTCGAAACCATCGGTGGCCATGAAGGGGTGGCGAAAGACCTCATCGAGCGCGCACTCGCAAACGGTAAACATGTCGTCACCGCCAACAAGGCGCTCATCGCCCATCACGGGTTGGCGCTGGCGCAACTGGCGGAGAAAAACAACGTCGTGCTCGCGTTCGAAGCGGCGGTTGCGGGCGGCATTCCCATCATTGCGGGCCTGCGCGGCGGGCTTGCCGCCAACCGCATCACCCGCGTCGCCGGTATCCTCAACGGCACCTGCAATTACATCCTCACCACCATGCAAAAAGACCAGCATGATTTCGCAGGCGTGCTGCAGGACGCACAGGCGCTGGGCTATGCCGAGGCGGATCCGAGTTTCGATGTCGATGGCATCGACACCGCGCATAAAGTTGCCATCCTTGCCGCGCTCGCCTTCGGCACCCGCCCGGATTTCGACGCGATCCACATCGAAGGCATCCGCCGCGTGACGCTGGCAGATATCGAATATGCCAAAAGCTTCGGCTACCGCATTAAGCTGCTGGGCATTGCGACCATGGAAGACGGCAAATTGCTGCAGCGCGTTCACCCGTGCCTGGTGCCGGAAGCCTCGCCGCTGGGCGTGATTGATGGGCCGTTCAATGCCGTGCAGGTCGAGGGCGACGCGGTGGGCCGCGTCGTATTCGAAGGCCGCGGTGCAGGCGGTGGCCCAACCGGTTCGGCCGTTGTTGCCGATCTCATCGCCATCGCGCGCGGCGACAGCTACCCGCCATTCACGGTCGCCGCCGAGAAACTCGCCGCCGCAAAACCTGCCGCGCTCGATGACCACACTGGCTGCTATTACCTGCGCCTCAGCCTCAAGGATGAGCCGGGCGTGCTCGCCGAATTCACCCGCGCCTTCGCGGCGGAGTCGATCTCGGTGCATTCCATCACCCAGCGCGCGGTCACGGCCGATCACTCGGCGCAGGTGATCGTCATCACCCACGACACGTCGGAAGCCGCCATTGCCCGCGCGGCCAAGCGCATCGCCAACCTGCCCGTCAGCGTCGCCGCGCCGATGGTGCTACGCATCGAACCTTAGGAGATTTCCATGAGCGCCACCCAACACCGCAACGACCCGCCAAACACCGATTGGATCATGGACCGCAACTTCGCGCTTGAAGCAGTGCGGGTGACGGAAGCGGCGGCGCTGGCCAGCTCGCACTGGACCGGCCGTGGCGAAGAAAAAGATGCGGATCAAGCCGCCGTCAACGCCATGCGCGAAGCACTCAACGGCCTGACGATCGATGGCACCGTCGTCATCGGCGAAGGCGAGCGGGACAAGGCGCCGATGCTCTATATCGGCGAGAAAGTCGGCACCGGTGAAGGCCCGCGCATCGATATCGCGCTCGACCCGCTGGAAGGCACCACCCTGTGCGCCACCTCGGGCCCGAACTCCCTTGCCGTGATGGCGATGAGCGAGCATGGCGGGTTCCTCCACGCGCCGGATGTGTATATGGATAAAATCGCCGTCGGCGGCGGCTTGCCGGATGGCGTGATCGACCTGGATGCGAGCGTCGCCACCAACCTTAAAAACCTCGCCCGTGCAAAAAACAAAGAGGTGAGCGAGCTCACCGTCGTCATCCTCAAACGCGAGCGCCATGCCGAGAAAATTGCCCTCTTGCGTGAAGCCGGCTGCCGCGTGCAGCTGATTCCTGATGGGGATGTGGCGGGCGTCATTGCCACCGCCACGGCGGCCACGGGCATCGATATGTATCTGGGCATCGGCGGCGCGCCCGAAGGCGTGCTGGCCGCAGCTGCTCTGCGCTGTATCGGCGGGCAAATGCAAAGCCGCCTGTTGTTCGATGGCGAGGACGAGCAAAAAGCCCGCGCCACCCGCATGGGCATCACCGACCTCAACCGCAAATACACCCTGACCGACATGGCCAAAGGCGACGTGATGTTCGCCGCCACCGGCGTGACCGATGGCAGCATGCTCAAAGGCGTGAAGCGCTGGGCGGGCGGCGCAAGCACCCATTCCATCGTCATGCGCTCGGCCACCGGCACCGTCCGCTGGATCGAGGCGCAACATAATTTCGGCCTGAAAACCGAGATTTAGGGCGGGCATCGCCGCTACGGCGCAGGAATTTAATGGATTGTTAATCTTTGCCGATTTATAATCCGCCCATGGCTGATGAAAAAACCAGAGAACAACTGGAAGCGACGAAGCGCTCCGTGCTTGCGCTGCGCGATACGCTGCGCGCCGCTGACAACATCACCCCCAATGGGCAGCTTAGCCCGGAAGAGCTTTTGCAGCATTCCCTGCGCACCTATCAGGCCCAGAACGCGAATCAACCCGAGCCCTTCAAGCCACTGCTCGATGATCTTGCAACCATCAAAAAAGCCAAGGAAACGCATGCACAGTGGATGGATAAAAATCCAAAGGTGACCGAGCAGATGGACGGCGAGGCGCTCGTTAATCAAGCCGCTGCCATGCGCCGGCTTGGCGATTTTGTCAATAAAGAGCCGAAACGCATCGCGAATGCCCTCACTGAAAATGCATCCTATGCGCAGCACGCCAACAATGAACTGAACGCGCAGGAAGCGAAGCGTGCCCTCGCCGCACAGGATCGCACCGATGCTGCGCGCGAACGGGCTGGGGTTGCGGGGCAAGTGGCCAAAGGCCTTGGCCCCATGGCGAAGGACCCCGCCGCTGCGGCCATGCTCGAACTGATGCGCAACAGCGGTGAAGGAGCACCATCGCCCGAGCAAGCAGCCGTCATTGCTCAGATGATGGGTGGCGTGGCTGCGAACATGAATAAAGAAGCCAAGCGGCTCGGGCTTTCGCAGGATATGAACGCCCATGTGGCTGGCATCCCGATCGGTGGGGGCGCTGCCGCGCCGAAGGCGAACCCCAATGCCGCCCTCGAAGCAGAGATTCTCGACATTCGTAAGCAGGTGTTGCCCTATACGATCGAGATGAGCGGGAAACAAATATCGCTCGATGCGCTCGAGGGTGCCGTGCGCAAACTTGCCGGGCAACCATCTGCGTCGAAGAACCAGCGCTAGCCTTCTGCCGCTTTGCCGCTGGATTTGGCCGCGGTTTGCCCCTAGATTACCTTCATGATTCCTCCATCCTCCACCGCGTCCGGCTTGCCGTGGCAGTTGCGCCATGACGATGGGCGCGTGGCGCTGGCCATGGCGCAGCAGCACGGGGTGAGCGAGCTGATGGGCAACATCCTCGCCGGGCGCGGCGTGGCGCTGGCGGAGGTGCCGCAATTTCTCAACCCCACCTTGCGCGATTCCCTGCCGGACCCCTTTCACCTGCTGGATATGGACAAGGCCGTCACCCGGCTAATCCGCGCCATTGCGGCGGGTGAGCGCATTGCCGTGTTCGGCGATTACGATGTGGATGGCGCCACCTCGACCGCGCTGCTTTCGCAGTATTTCAGCAGCCTCGGCATCGCCATCCTGCCCTACATCCCCGACCGTATGACGGAAGGCTATGGGCCGAGCATCGCCGCCTTCGACACGCTTATCGGCCAGGGCGCGCAGCTCATCATCACGGTCGATTGCGGCACGCTTGCCCACGGCCCGATCGCCCATGCGCAGGCGCGTGGGGTGGATGTGATTGTCCTCGACCACCATCTGAGCAGCGGTGCGCTGCCCAATGCCCATGCCATCGTCAACCCCAACCGGGTCGATGAAGCATCGCCCCATCGCAACCTCGCCGCGGTCGGGGTGACGTTCCTGACGCTGGTCGCGCTGAATCAGAAATTGAAGGGGCAGGAGCATGCGCCCCAACCCCTGCCGAACCTGCTGCCGCTGCTCGATATCGTGGCGCTCGGCACCGTGTGCGATGTGATGACGCTGACCGGCCTCAACCGCGCCTTCGTGGCGCAGGGGCTGAAGGTGATGGCCCAGCGCCGCAGCCTCGGGCTTTCGGTGCTGTCGGATGTGGCGCGGCTGGATGGGGTGCCCAATGTCTATCATCTGGGGTTCCTGCTGGGCCCGCGTATCAATGCGGGCGGGCGGGTTGGCGCCTCGGGCCTCGGTGTGCAGTTGCTGACTGCGACGGATGCGGCGCAGGCCCAAACCATCGCCGCGCGGCTCGACCTGCATAATCAGGAGCGCCAGGCCATCGAGGCCGGGGTGAGCGAGCAGGCCTTCGCGCTTGCCGCGCAGCAAAGCAACATGCCCGTCATCATGGTGGCGGGGGAGGGCTGGCACCAGGGGGTCATCGGCATCGTCGCCGGGCGGCTTAAGGAGAAGTTCAGCCGCCCGGCGGTGGTCATCGCGCTCGAAAACGGCATCGGCAAGGCCTCGGCCCGCTCGGTCGCCGGGGCGGACATGGGGGCAGCGGTGCATGCCGCACTGGCCCAGGGGCTGCTGGAAGTGGGCGGCGGCCATGCCATGGCGGCAGGCTTCACCCTGCGGGCCGAAAAACTGGCCGAACTGCACAGTTTCTTCATCGCCCGCATGGAAGCGGCCGTTGCCGCCTATAACGAGGCGCGGGTGATGAAATTCGATGGGTTCCTTTCTGTCAGCGGGGCCACACTGGCGACGCTCGAGGAAATCGCCCAGGCCGGGCCGTATGGGCTGGGCAACCCCGGCCCGCGGTTTGTCATCAACAGCGCGCGCATCCTCCATCAGGCGGTGATGAAGGAGAAACATCTGCGGGTCACGCTGGGCGATGCTTCGGGCAGCGGGCGGCTCAATGCGGTGGCGTTTAATGCCGTCGGCACCCCCCTTGGCACCGCGCTGATGCAGGAAAAAACCCTCCACCTGCTGGGCGAGCTTAAGCGCAACGAATGGCAAGGCCGCGAAACCGCCCAGTTCATGATTGATGATGTTGCGAAAACCACTTGACTTGCCCGCCCTCTCGTGGTGTATCTCGCCGCCTGTTTTGGCTGTGCGCAGCCCCGCGGCTCCTTCGTCTAGCGGTTAGGACACCTCCCTTTCACGGAGGTAACACGAGTTCGATTCTCGTAGGAGTCACCATTTCTTCGAAATGAAGAAAATCGCCAGTTTTTCATTTCAATTTAGATAGATAGTTAACTGGTACGCTGCGTTGTAGAAAGCTAAGGCGCTTCTATGCCGACATGCACCAAAAGAACCGGGGGATTTATCATTCCCTAGGTACATTGAGTTTAACTGAATTGTCATAAATGCCTGGCCTGTTTTCTGCTACAATGGGCATCTGCTTGTGGAAGATGGAAAAAATGCGCGCCCATCGGCAGGTAGCGGACCAGCAATAATGCAAGCAACCGACGCAAAAGGAGCATACGATGGTAGAGAAGACCCCCCTTACACGGAACCCCCTTCTGCACACCGCGCCTGGGGCGGCGTATTTTTCGGTCAGTCGGGGGGACAAACCGGCGGGCAATGACTACATACTCTCGGGCGGGGTAGTGAACCCGTTTTCCAATGATCCGCTAGCGGGTCAGTTGGCAAGCCAGCTTCGACCACCACCGACGGCCGCAGAGATAGCAGCCGCAAAACCCGCAACCCCACCGCCGCCTACCCCGGCCCCGAGTAGGCCAAATAGCCCTACAGGGGTGCCATCCATTTCTGGAATTGCGGCTTCCTTAAGCGGGCAGACTGATAATATCAGTAGTTTGTCTTCTAAAGTAAAGAGCCTCAATACAAAGTATCAGGATATCGATAGTATCTACAAAGGTGATGACCCGGCGGGTGTGCGTGCGGAGCTTGACCATTTTCGTGTTGGTATCGATTTATGTGCCAGTTTACAGGAATATGGTGCTGCACCAACGCCAAGCGTCATACGGCTTCCCGATTTAAAAAAGGATTTGCAGCGCGTTGCCAATGAGAGCTTCGACAAGCTGGAAAAACGGTTGGCGGAAGCTGCCGGCACCCCACGCCTGCAATATGACATGATGCGCAACACTATGGAAATGGCCAAGAAGTTGGATGCCAATGGCATCCAATACCTACAGGATAGCTTCGCGCGGTTGAACACCACCGTCGAGGATTTTACAGCACGCATGCAGCGTGTTTTGCTCTCCATACCGCTAGCTGAACGCCCCGTAAGTATGGGGTTGCAGCTGCCTTCTTTGCATGGCCAGGGGATATCCATGAACGAAGCACAGGTTGCGAAGGCAGACATTGGGTTGCTGTCTGCGCCCGTGGGCATGCCATCTCCTGCAGTCACGCCTGATACTGCGCTGCGCATCGGTTAGGCTCCCCGTCAACTGCTGCCGTCTTGGCAGAGTATGAAGTGGCATTGTCGAAGCAACCCTTGCCAAGGGCGGCAACTGCTTCTAAGTTTGGGGGATGGTACAGATCGTAAAAAATTCGTGGCAGGGGTTGGCCGGATGGCTGGGTAAGCCGGGCCATGCGCAAAAATAACGCACCGCGCATCCGCCATTATTTTCAGGCATTTAGCGGTTCGCAAATCCCCATTAGATTTTTCATATCCTAAATAAGCCATTGGACTATAGTGCCATTATTGGTTCGAGTTCGGTAGGGGGTGTTTATGGCGAAGCGGCAAGTAGAGTGGCCCAAAGGGGAGGATCGAGCAGTCGCGGCTTTAACCCGAATAAAGATTCTCTGATTATGTTACTAAGAAAACATGGGGTAGACTTACCAACTATATCCAAGTCAAAAATTCCTTACCGAGGTTAGTAAGGCATGCGATAAAAGTGTTCGCATGCCAGTAACGATGGCGTAGTTTAGGGGTTGTTCTTATCCTCTCTAACATCCTGATTAGTTCGAGTTCGATTCTCGCAGGGGTCACCATTCCCAAGAAGCTCCCAGCCGGGGGCTTTTTTTATGCGCGCGGCGCGGGAAAAAACAACCAAGGGTTGACATTTGAGTCGGGCAACCGTAGCATGACGCAATCCCATTAGCCGCGAGTTATCCCATTCTAAAGCCATCGTTAGATGAATTGCAGGCATTTGAAATTGCAACCTATGCGCGCTCCACTCGGCCGTTGCCGGATATCCTGATTGTCGAGGATCAGCGGGTTTTTCTGCAGGTATTTCGTGCCGTGCTGCCGCGGGATTTTACGCTCCATGTGGCGATGGATGCAGCCACCGGCTGGAAACATTATTTACAGCACGCGCCCGACATCGCCTTTATCGATGTGCAGATGGAGGGGATCGATGGCCACACGCTGGCCGCCAGCATCCGCGCGCTGGATGGGAATGCGTTCACGGTCATGGTGACGGCCAATGGCGATGCGGCTACCCTGGCGCGGGCGCGGGCCAACGAGGTGCGCGGCTTTGTCACCAAGCCCTACAGCAAGAAAAAGATCGATGCATGCATCGCGCTTTTTCTTGCCGAGCGCGATGGGATCGTGGCGCCGGGCAGCCGCATCAATGGCGCATAAGGAACTGCAGATCGTGGCGTAGTGGCGCTTGCCATCCGGGGGGCAGCTGGGTTACACCATCGCCAACGGGGGACGCCATGAGTGAACACACCACCAGCTATCGCCGCTTCATCGCCTGGTTGACGCGTGAAGAACATCGCCGCCGCGCCCGTGCGCTGCGCGAGGATATCAACCGCGCCTTCACCGAACACCCGGCAGATACGGGCGAGACCTATTGGCAGCATTTGTGGTTCACCAGCAAAATGTCGGCGCGGTTGCTTTATACGATGACGGTGCTCATCATCCACGGCCTGTTCCCGTTTTTGCTGATGCGCGCCGCCAGTATGCAGATTGAGGAAGTCTACCGCATCATGAAATCGCGCATTCCCAAATCGCGCCGCGACGCGATTGATGCGGATTTCGATTACACCGTCTAGCGCCGTGCGCGTTGGCATTATCGGCTTCGGCTTCAGCGGCCTGATGGTGACGGCCAACCTCGTGCGCGCCGCACACGCGCCCTGCATCATTTATGTGATTGCCGAGGATCTGCGCGGGCTCGGCGTGGCCTATGCCACCACGAATGCCGATCATTTGCTCAATGTCGTCGCCGGAAAAATGGGCGCGTTTGCCGATGATCTGGGCGGGTTTCACCGCTGGCTCAGCACGGCGGATGGGGCGCTGGCGTTGCAGGCGCTGCATCTCACCGCCCGCTATCAGGAAAATGATTTTGTGCCGCGCGCGCTTTATGGGGCGTATCTGCAAACCATCTGGCGCGATACGCAAGCGCTTGCCGCGGAAAAACAGATCGAATTAAAGCTCGTGCCGACAGACGCCGTGGCGGTGACGCCCGGTGCGACGCTCGCCATCCTCACCGCGCGCGGCGATGCGATTGCGGTGGATCGCGCAGTGCTCGCCAGCGGCCACGAAATCAAGCCCATCCTGCCCACGGTCGTGAGCGATGCCATCCTCCAGAATCCGTGGGCGGGTGACGCGTTTGCCGGCGCGGCGGCATGGGGCGCGCCGGTGCTGCTGATGGGCACGGGGCTGACCATGATCGACACGCTCATGATGCTGCGGGCGGGCGGATATGCGGGTGCGGTGATTGCCTTCTCGCGGCACGGGTTACTACCGCAACGCCATGCGCCGCAGGCAAGTGTTTTTCGCTTCGCAAAGGAGCAACTTTTGCTGCAGAAAAACCTGCAGCATTATGTGGGCCTGATGCGGCGCACCATCCGCGCCCATGGTGATTGGCGGGCGGTGGTGGATGCGCTGCGCCCGCATACCACGCTGCTGTGGCAGAGGCTCACCACGCCAGACCAGAAGCGCTTTTTAGAGCGGCTAGGGGCTTATTGGAGCGTGCACCGCCACCGCATGGCACCCGATATTGCTGCACGGGTGGATGCCGAAATTGCGAGCGGTGCATTGCGCATTATCGCCAGCAAAAAGCTCGTTGCGGAGCAGCGCGACGGGCAGCTTCATATTGCGCTGACGGATCACCACCAGCTGCAGCATAATTTCACGCCTGCGCGCCTGATTAACTGCACCGGGCCGGAATTGAATGTCGAAAAATCCATGCGCCCACTGATCCGCCAAGTTGTCGCGCAAGGGCTGGTTGAACCGCATGCGACGGGCATCGGCATCGCAGCCGATCTACACGGTCGCGCATGGGGCACAGCCTTCCCGCAGCTTTATGCGGTGGGCGCATTGCTGACCGGCCAGCTGCTTGAATCTACCGCCGTGCCGGAGCTGCGCGCCCAGGCAGTGGCGGTGGCCAACCACATCGTGGCGAGCGCTTAGCGGCCGTGCGGTCCGTGGCCGTTGCTGCGGCCATCGTTGCGCGAATCCCGGTCCCCATGGTCATGGCGGTCACGGCCGTAATGGTTGCCGTTATCGTGACGATCGTTATCGCGGTAGACATAGCGGTTCACGACCACCGGGCGTTGGTAATAATGCCCGCGCGCGAAGCGCCAGCCATTGGGATAATGGTCCCACCGATCGGGCACCCAGCCGTAATTGGGGCGCTCCTCGACCCAATAGCCCTCGACCCAGTCGCGGTCGCGGCCATCCCACTGCCAGTAGCCCGGTGACCAGATATAGCCTGGCCGTGAAACAGGAATGCGCTCGTAACGCGGCTCCGGCGGCCCCAGGTTAATATCGGCGCTGATGAGGACACCCGCATACGCCGGCACGGCAAGCGTGCCGAGCAGCAGGGCGGTGATAAGGCTATGGGAAAGACGCATGGTTGGCTCCTGTTGTGGTGGAGCAACCATGCCGAAGGGCATATAAGAAAGCCATCCCGATTCCAGCCGCCAAACTTAGGCGAAGCTGAAACCGGGATGGGTGCTTATGCGGTTTTTGACGCTTTTTCCGAACGTTTGCGCATGTTGGGGTCGAGCACCTTCTTGCGCAGGCGGATGTTTTTCGGCGTCACTTCCATCAGCTCATCTTCTTCGATGTAGGCAATGGCTTGTTCCAGCGTCGGGATGCGTGGCGGGGTCAGTTTCACCGCTTCATCCTTGCTGGTGGTGCGGATGTTGGTGAGCTGCTTGGCTTTCAGCGCGTTGACATCCAGATCGTTGTCGCGGCTATGCTGGCCGATGATCATGCCTTCATAAATGCGCACGCCCGCTGGGATGATGAGGAAACCACGCTCCTCAAGGTTCCACAGCGCGTATTCCACGGCGACACCGGTCGCGTTGGAAATCAGCACACCGTTGCGGCGGCCCGCGATGTCGCCCTTATACGGCGCGTAGCCGTGGAAGATGCGCGACAGCACGCCCGAACCGCGCGTATCGGTCATGAATTCGCCTTGATAGCCGATCATCCCGCGCGATGGCATGAGGAATTTCATGCGCAGTTTGCCACCCGAGGATGGGCGCATTTCCGTCATGTTACCCTTGCGCAGGCTCAGTTTTTCAACGACCACGCCCGAGTATTCCTCATCGACATCGACCTGAACTTCTTCCATCGGCTCTTCGATGTTGCCGTCATCGTCTTTCTTGAACAGCACGCGCGGACGCGAGACAGACAGCTCGAACCCTTCGCGGCGCATGGTTTCAATCAACACGCCCAGCTGCAATTCGCCGCGGCCGCCGACTTCAAACGCATCGGCCATCGCCGTTTCGGTGACGCGGATGGCGACGTTGGATTCCGCCTCTTTCATCAAGCGGTCACGGATCATGCGCGAGGTCACTTTGGTGCCTTCGGTGCCAGCCAGCGGCGAATCGTTCACCGCGATGGTGATCGCCATCGTTGGTGGATCGATCGGCACCGCTTTGAGCGGCGATTGCAGTTCAATCGCGCCGACCGTATCGGCCACCGTGGTTTCGCTCAGGCCCGCGATCGAGACAATCGCGCCGGCTTCGGCTTCGTTTACCGGGTTGCGCTCGATGCCATCGAACGACAGCAGCTTGGTGATGCGGCCTTGCTCGACAACGGTGCCATCCAGCCGGATGCCTTTTACGGGCATGCCCACTTTAGCAACGCCGGACTCGATTTTACCGGTCAGAATACGGCCAAGGAAGTTGTCCGATTCGATCAGCGTGACGAGGAAGGCGAAGGTCGCTTCCGTGTCCACATCCGGTTCTTCGACATAGCGGACGACTTCATCCATGATGCAGTGCAGGTTCTCGCGCGGCGCGTCGAGATCCTTGGCAGCCCAGCCGTTGCGGCCGGACGCGTAGATGACCGGGAAATCGAGCTGCGCGTCATTCGCATCGAGCGCGACGAACAGATCGAACACTTCGTTCAGCACTTCATCCACGCGTGCATCCGGGCGATCCACCTTGTTGATGATCACAATCGGGCGCAGGCCCTGGGCGAGGGCTTTCATCAGCACGAACTTGGTTTGTGGCATCGGGCCTTCTGCCGCATCGACCAGCAGCAGCACGCCATCGACCATGCCGAGGATACGTTCGACTTCACCGCCGAAATCGGCGTGGCCGGGGGTATCGATGATGTTGATGCGGGTGTCTTTCCACTGGATCGACGTGCATTTGGCGAGAATGGTGATGCCACGCTCTTTTTCGAGATCGTTGGAATCCATCACCCGCTCGGCGACGTTCTGGTTGGTGCGGAATGTGCCTGCCTGACGCAGCATCACATCGATAAGCGTGGTTTTGCCGTGATCGACGTGGGCGATAATGGCGACATTGCGGAGTTTGGTCATTTGAATCTCAATAGGTTAGGGTATGTCGGCGCAGCAAACCACGCCCATGGTGCGCCGCAATAGGGGATTTTTGAGGGTTTGGCTAGTGGTTTCTTGCGGTTTGGTTTAGCCGCGCCCACTCGGTGCACCGGGTTTCGTGGCGGCGGCTACCGGGGTGGGGGCGAGCAGCGCATCGGTAATGTCCTTGCCCGAAATCATGCCCGGGCCCGCATGCAGGTTCTCAAGCGCGATGCCTTTGGCCTGCAGCGAGGCTTTGAGTTCATCCAGCGTCAGCACGGCGTCCTTGTTGCCCAGTGCGCTGGCCCAGCCCTTTTCCTTCAGCGCGGGCAGGTGGCGGGCGAGTTGCTCGTCGATGCTGGCCTGGGTGGTTTTTGGCGGCGCGGTGGCCAGGTTGATTGCCAGCGCACCCACTTCAACGGTGGCGGAATGTCTGGCCGCATCCTTCTCGCCAAAAGCAAATTTGGTGGCGTAATGCACCACTTCCTGCCCGCCTTCGCCCGCCCCGAAGCCGATCAAGCCCCCGGCGATGCCGACAAGGCTGGACGCCGTCGTGCTGGCCAGCTTTTTCCAATTGGATTCGCCTTTGGCAAGGGCGATGCTCTCGCTGCCAACCTCATAGATGGCGAAGCCGGTGGCGACCACCGCGCCAACGAGCGGCACTTTTCCGCCTGCCGCTTTGGTCAGCAGGGCGATTTCTTTAGCGCCGACTTTATCGACCACCTTGGCGGCGGCCTCGTAGGTTTCCTTGTGGTTGATAGCCTCCATCGCCCCGGTTGTGACGACGACGCCTGCATGGTGGGTTGCCGCATCCATATCGCCGTTGCGCGCAGCCTGAACGGCGGCGACGGCATTCACGGCGCCAGTGGCTGCGGTCACCCCGCGGGCGGCCTTTGTTTCCAGCCTGCCATGGGTGGTTGGTTGTTGCACGACTGGTGCAGCATCGGTTGGGGCGGTGGGGCCCGCCGGTGCTACCGGTGCGGGGTTTTTCGCTGTGGCTTCTTTCGGTGTGGGTGGTTTTTCGGCGTTCACTTCGGGTGCGGGCGAGGGCGCAGCAGGCGCTTCACCCGCTGCCATCGCCGGGGCGGGTGGCGGCACTGGGGAAGGGGCTGGCGGCGCGGGTGGTGGAGGCATGGCCACGGGTGTTGCAGCCTGCTTGATGGTCAGATCCTGCATGATCGGTTCTGCGGGCATCAATGCCTGAAACCGCGTAGCATCCTCTGGGCGAATGCTGATAACGGTGTCGGTGGGGTTGGTGACGGCAATGCCTTGCGCCGCGAGGTGCTGCGCGAGGGTGCGGACCTCATCCGGGTGACCGTGAAATTCATACCCGCCCGCTTTTAGTTCATAAAGCCGATCAGCTCTCGCGGCATCGTGCAGGGTTGTGCCAATGGGATCGCGGATGCGTGCCGTGGTTTCACGTGCGCCTTCCGTCATCGCGGTGATGGTTCTGATGGAGTATTTACCGGCGTTCTCTTGTGCAGCCGCTTCCTGCATGCTGCCAAATATGCCACCACTCGCCTCGACCCGCTGGCGCTCTGCATCCAGGTAGTGGTGCGTGGCTTCTGCGCGGCGCGCGTGCAGTTGGTTGGTCACATGCTCGGCGGCGGGAATAAACTCGTTCTGATAGACATTCCACATATGCGGATAGGCTTCCCGCATGCGCGCATCAATGACGGTATCGGGGACGTGCATGATTTTCATAGTCAGGTAATGGGACGACATTTCAGCGAACGCTTCGCGCGGATGCCTGCTGCTATCGGGGTACAACGCCAGATGCTCTGCGATCGTGCGCGTCTCGTACGGATGGAGGCTATTGCCTGGCCGAGGCGTGGTCTGGCTCATATCGGCTTGCACGGCGGCGTTCCAGCTGGGGCGCTCCGAAAACTCGCTTCCTTGGCCCGAAGCCATCGCCAGCAGGTGGTCCATACGGTGCGATACTTCGTGGGTGAATAGCCGCATTGGTTCTGCGATTGCTCGGTCGTTTTTGCTCCAGATAACTTCGTTGTGGGTTGCAATGGCCACCCCCGGGCTAGTCGGTGCGCGCTCAAGGCCGGTGAGCCCGGATGCGCGTTGCGCCACTTCCTCGGTGCTGCTTGCCTGAAAGAGCGAGAGGTGGCTTTCAATAGCAAGCGTTTGTAGCCATTCCGGAGAGCGTGATACGACGCCGGTTATGCTGGCGTGCCATGCATCGGCGGGTTGCGGATTGCCGTGGACAAGAGGCCCAATGCTGTCGCTATCGGTAAAAAATCGCTCGATATAATGCCCGATGGCGGCGTTGCTATAGCGGGAAGCTGCCACTGCGGCAGGTTTGTTTTCCCCATGGGTGCTATTGGTATCTGCCATCGTTTCCCTCTGTATTTCAATATTAATACAGGAGGGTTTAAGGATTCCTTAAAGGCGCGGCGGATTTTTAACGGCTACAGCTCTAGCCTAAGGCAATAATCCCATTGTCTTTATTGAATCCTGCGGCGAATGGCACGCGCTGGGCTTCCGGCGTGGCGGAAGCCAGGCTTGGGGGCAGTGTGACGATGCCACCGTTTTTGATAGCTGCTTCGAGCGCTGCGTGGATGGCGTTAGCGTCTGTGTTGGCGGGCGTGTCCTGTGTCATGGCAGATTCCCATTCGTAAAGGTGACGTTAGCATGATAATACAGCGGCAATGCTTAAGAAAGCCTTAAATTACTTCGCCCGGGATGCGCTTTTCGGAATGCCGCTGATGCGATGGAGGGCGGTTTCCAGGGGTTTGCCGACGCAATCGATGCTGTTGGTGATGCGGGCCTGCAGCGTGGCGCCCATGACGTAAATATGCATTTCGCGGGCGCGCTGGGCAATGCCGCGCTTTTCGATCAGCCCGGCGCGGGCGGCGTGGGCCAGCAACCGCTCGAAATAGCCGGAGAAATGCTCGGTCATTTGCTCGGCAAGCTGGCGCAACGCCTCGTTATTGCCCCCCATTTCAGAGCCGACCGTGGCATACGGGCAGCCGCAGACTTTGCCGGTGGAAAGCATCGCCTCCTGCTGCTTGGTGAGTATGGCGCGGCAGACGGCGCGCAACTGCTGCTGCGGGCTGAGATGGTTGGCGAAAATCGCCTCCATCTCGGGTTGGATTTGCTGCCAGTGGTCTTCGAGCGCGGCGGCGGCGAGGTCGCTTTTGGTGGGGAAGAAATGGTAGAAGCTGCCTTTTTGCACGCCCGCTTCCCGGCAAATATCCTCAACGCTGACATGGGCATAGCTGCTCGCCCAAATAAGCGCATGCGCCGCATCCACCAGTTTGCGGCGGGTGGCGTGGGTTTTGGGCGGCGTGCCCGTGCGGCTGGTTTGCGGTTTCTTGCTC
Organism: Pseudomonadota bacterium; assembly: GCA_040384265.1. GTDB lineage: Bacteria > Pseudomonadota > Alphaproteobacteria > Rickettsiales > UBA3002 > QFOX01. Next base: position 126,163 of record JAZKJM010000004.1, read on the forward strand.
ATAAATGCATTGTGTACTTGACTGAACGGTCAAGTCAACTTAAATGGCCCGGTGTGCAATGCAAAAAATTAAAAATGATGAGGTGGATGTGAGCGGACGTAACAGAAGCGGGAAGCCAGGCTTTCCTTGGGGTTGGCTGGTGCTTGGTGTGGTGGTCGGCGCCGGTGTGTATTGGGGGCCGGGCTTGTTTCACAAGGGCGCCGCACCGCAAGCAGGCATGCCTGCCGGGGCCGGGGTGCCGGTCAGCACCGCGACGGTCGTCAGCAAAAACGTGACCGTGTGGTCGGAATTTTCGGGCATGCTGCAGTCGGTGAATGCGGTGGAGCTGCGTCCGCGCGTTTCCGGGCAGATCATGCAGGTGCATTTCGCGGATGGCGAGCAGGTCAAAAAAGGCCAGCTGCTGTTCACGATCGATCCGCGTCCCTATGAAGCGGAACTCGCCCGCGCCAAAGGTGCCTTCGCTGCCGCCCAATCGGGTGCGGAAAATGCGAAGCTGAACCTCGCCCGCGCGCAAAAACTCATCAAAGGCAAAGCGATTTCGCAAAGTGAATTCGAGGAGCGCAACAGCGGTGCGCAGCAATCCATCGGCAATTATGAATCGGCCAAAGGGGCATTGCAGGCAGCGCAGGTGAATCTCGACTACACGCGCATCACCGCACCGATCAGCGGTAAAATCAGCCGTGCGGAAATCACCGCGGGCAACCTGGTGGATGCGGGTGGCAATGCGCCGCTGCTTGCCAGCATCGTCGCCCTCGCGCCGATTTATGCGAGCTTCGATATCGACGAGCAAACCTTCCTTGCGACCATTCAGGGTGTGCCGGCGGCGAAGCTGAAACAGATCCCGGTCGAGGTGGGTTTAAGCAACGAGCAGGGCACGCCGACGAAGGCAGTGATCCACGCGTTCGATAACCAGATCACGCCCGGAAGCGGCACGATCCGCGTGCGCGCGCTGATTGCCAATAAGGATGAACGCTTGGTGCCGGGCCTGTATGCCCGCATACGCCTCGGCACGCCGGATGAGGCAGAAGCCGTGCTCATTAACCCCACCGCGATCAACACCGATCAGGATAAAAAATTCGTGATGCTGGTGGGCGAGGGCAACAAAGCGACCTATACGCCGGTGACGCTCGGCGGCGTGATCGACGGCTTGCAGCTGGTGAAAACCGGCCTCAAAGCGGGCGATCAAATCGTCGTCAACGGCCTGCAGCGCATTCGTCCGAATGCCGTGCTTGCAGGCACGCCGGTCGATATGACCACGCTGCAACCGCTCAATCCCCCGGCGGAAGCGCCGCCGTCCACCGATGCTGCAGGTGTAAAATAACATGGCTGGTCTCGACATTTCCCACCGTTTCATCGATCGGCCCATTCTTGCGGGTGTGCTGTCGTTCTTCATTTTTATCGCGGGCCTGATCTCGGTGTTCCAACTGCCGATTTCAGAATATCCGGAAGTGTCGCCGCCGCAAATTGTCATCACCGCGAACTATCCGGGCGCCAACCCGAAAGTGATCGCCGAAACCGTGGCTGCACCGCTTGAGGAGCAGATCAACGGCGTCGAGAACATGCTCTATATGTCCTCGCAGGCGACGACGGATGGGGTGATGTCGATCACCGTCACCTTCAAGCTGGGCACCGATGCCGATAAGGCGCAGCAGCTCGTGCAGAACCGGGTGACGCAGGCCACGCCGCGCCTGCCCGATGTGGTGCGCTCGCTGGGTGTGACCACGGTGAAAAGCTCGCCGGATCTGACGATGGTGGTGCATTTATTCTCGCCGAACGACCGCTACGACATGGCCTATTTGCGCAACTATGCGCTCATCAACGTCAAGGACCAGATCGGCCGCCTGCAGGGCATCGGTCAGGTGGCGCTGTTTGGCTCGGGCGATTACGCGATGCGGCTATGGCTCAACCCACCCAAAATGGCGGCGCGCAACCTGAGTGCGACGGATGTGGTGAACGCGGTGCGTGAGCAGAACATCCAGATCGCAGCGGGCGTGATTGGTGCGCAACCCAGCGGCGCGGATATTCCGTTCGAGCTGCCGGTGAACGTGCAGGGCCGCCTCAAATCGGTCGAGGAATTCGAGGATGTCATCATCAAAACCGACAGCCGTAGCGGTGCGGTAACGCGGCTGAAGGATGTGGCGCGTGTGGAGCTTGGCTCCAGCCAGTATTCGCTGCGCTCGCTGCTCAACAACAAGCCCGCGGTGGCGATTCCGATCTTCCAGATGCCCGGCTCCAACGCGCTGCAAATCTCCAACGATGTGCGCGCGTTGATGACCCGCCTCAAGGCCGATTTCCCCGAAGGCGTCGATTATAACATCGTCTACGATCCGACCCGTTTCGTCGAGCAATCCATCGACGCGGTGGTGCATACGCTGATTGAAGCGATCTTGCTCGTCGTGCTCGTCGTCATCGTGTTCTTGCAGACATGGCGTGCCTCTATTATCCCGCTGCTGGCGGTACCGATTTCCATCGTCGGCACGTTCGCGGTGATGCATATGATCGGCTTTTCGATCAACGCGCTCAGCCTGTTCGGGCTGGTGCTCTCTATCGGGATTGTGGTCGATGATGCGATCGTCGTGGTCGAAAATGTCGAGCGCAACATTCAGAACGGATTGCGCCCGCGCGAGGCAACCTATCAGGCGATGCGCGAGGTCTCCGGGCCCATCATCGCCATTGCGCTGGTGCTGTGCGCGGTCTTCGTGCCGATCGCGTTCATCAGCGGTCTGACCGGGCAGTTCTACAAACAATTCGCCCTTACCATCGCGATCTCGACCGTCATCTCGGCGTTCAACTCGCTGACGTTGAGCCCGGCGCTCGCCGCTATTTTGCTGCGCAGCCACGATGCACCCAAAGATCGTCTGACGCGGGTGATGGACAAATTGTTCGGCGGCTTCTTCGCGCGCTTCAACCGCTTCTTCCAGCGCTCGTCGGATCGTTATGCGCGCATCGTGGAGTGGTCATTCCACCGTAAATTCCTGCTCGGCATGGTCTATCTGGGCTTGCTCGGTCTCACGGTGTTTGGCTTCACGCTGGTGCCGGGCGGTTATGTGCCAAGCCAGGATAAGCAATATCTCGTCGCCTTCGCGCAGCTGCCGGCCGGTGCCTCGCTCGAACGCTCAGATGCCGTCATCCGCCAGATGTCGGACCTCGCGCTCAAGCAGCCGGGCGTTGAAAGCTCGGTCGCGTTCCCGGGCCTGTCGATTGCCGGGTTCAGCAATAACTCCAGCGCCGGGATCGTGTTCGTCACCCTCAAACCGTTCGAGGAGCGCACCACCAAAGAGCTCTCCGCGATGGGCATTGCCGGTGCGTTGAACCAGCAATTCGCCGCCATCGAAGGCGCATTTGTGGCCATCTTCCCGCCGCCGCCAGTGTCGGGCCTTGGCACGATTGGCGGCTTCAAGCTGGAGATTCAGGATAAGACCGATGTGGGCTACAACCAGCTTGCCGCCATCACCGGCCAGATCATGGGCAAAGCGGCGCAGACGCCGGAGCTGGTGGGCGTGTTCAGCAGCTTCCAGAACGATGTGCCGCAGCTGCAGGTCGATATCAACCGCGTGCGCGCGCTGCAGCAGGGCATTCCGCTTGGCAGCCTGTTCGATACGCTGCAGATGTATCTGGGCTCTTATTATGTGAACGACTTTAACATGTTCGGCCGCACCTTCCGCGTCTATGCCGCGGCGGATGCGCCGTTCCGCAGCCATGCGGAAGATATCGGGCAGCTGAAAGTGCGCAATGCGGCGGGCCAAATGGTGCCGCTGGGTTCGCTGGTCAATGTCTCGCAGACCTATGGCCCGGATCGGGCGACGCGCTACAACGCCTTCCGCGCGGCGGATCTGAACGGCAATGCCGCGCCCGGATTCTCCTCCGGTCAGGCGCAGGCGGCGATCGTGAAAATCCTCGACGAGGTGCTGCCCAAAGGCATGACCTACGAATGGACGGAGCTGACCTACCAGCAGATTCTTGCCGGCGATACGGCGCTGCTCGTCTTCCCGCTCTGCGTGCTGTTCGTGTTCCTCGTGCTGGCAGCGCAATATGAGAGTTTGAGCCTGCCGCTGGCGGTGATTCTCATCGTGCCGCTGTGCTTATTCGGCGCGATTTGGGGCGTGAAAATCACCGGGCATGAGAACAATATCTTCACCCAAATCGGCTTTATCGTGCTGGTCGGATTAGCGTGTAAAAACGCGATTCTGATTGTCGAGTTCGCGCGTGAACTGGAGCATCAGGGGCGCAGCATTTCCGCCGCGGCGCTGGAAGCCAGCCATCTGCGCCTGCGGCCGATTCTGATGACCTCGTTCGCCTTCATCATGGGCGTGATTCCGTTGGTGCGCGCCACCGGTGCCGGTGCTGAAATGCGGCAGGATATGGGCATCGCGGTGTTCTCCGGCATGATTGGTGTGACGTTGTTTGGCTTGCTGATGACGCCGATGTTCTATGTCATTGTGCGCAGCATTGCGACCCGGGGTGCATCGCACAAAAATGGAGAGACCCATGCGTAAATTCTTGCTCGCCAGCGCCTCGCTGCTGGCACTCACGGCCTGCGATTTATCGCCGGATTACACCCTGCCGAACTTCGCGCTTCCATCTCTCTTCAAGGAAGACACAGTGGTGGCGGAAGCAACCGTTGAGCCCGCAACGGATGGCAAATGGAAGCGCTTCGACGAGAAAGCCAAGGTCGAGGAATTCGCCTGGTGGCGCATGTTCAACGATCCCGCGCTCGATGCGCTGGAAGAACAGGCGATGAAAGATAACCCATCGCTGGAAGCTGCTGCCGAGCGCGTTAACCGCGCCCGCGCCGTTGCGGATAATCAGGATGCGAGCCTGTTCCCAACTCTGTCGGCAGGCTTTGGGCCATCGCGCCAATTGCAATCGCCCGCCAGCATCAAGCCCAACCTGCCGCCGGGTACCGCCGCTGTCACCAAGCCCTACACGCTGTATGACGCGAAGGGCACGATCAGCTACGAGCTGGATCTGTTTGGCAAAAACCGCAACCTGTCGCGCGCCGCGGCGGATGATGCGCAGGCCGAGGAGAACAACTACCGCGCCGCCCGCCTGAATCTTCAGGCCGAAGTGGCGCAAGCCTATTACCGCCTCGCCGCGCTGCGGATGGAATCGGCGATTGTGCAAAAAACCATCGCCACCCGCAGCGACGCATTTGCGCTCACCCGCAAAAAACGCGAAGTGGGCGAGGTGGATGATCTGATTGTGGCGTCGTCGGAAACCGACCTTGCCAATGTGCAGGCCGATGCCGCCGTGCTCGCCCAGAATCAGGCGCTGCAGGAACATGCGCTGGCCATCCTTGTTGGCAAATTGCCGTCCGAACTCACGGTCGGCGCGATTGCGCTGAACGCCAAACCGCCGGTCGTGCCTGCGGGCCTTCCCTCCACCTTGCTGGAGCGCCGCCCGGATATTCGTGTCGCCGAAAAACAAATTGCTGCAGCAAATGCCCGCATCGGCGTCGCCCGCACCGGTTATTTCCCGGACATCTCGTTGTCCGCCACCGGCGGCTTCACCTCGGGCGAGCTGAGCGATTTATTTGAGTGGTCCAACCGCACCTGGCTGATCGGGCCGCTGGCGGGCACGATACTCACCCAGCCGTTGTTCGAAGGCGGCCGCCTTGCCGCCCAGCTGGCGCAAAGCAAGGCCGATTATGCTGCGTCGGTCGCCACCTATCGCGGCTCCGTGCTGCAGGCTTTCCGCGAGGTGGAAGACCAGCTGAGCGGCTTGCGTAACCTGAGCGATCAGGCCGCCGCCACCAGCACCGCCCTTCGCTCCGCCACCCGCGCGAACGATGTCGCCAAGCAGCGCTACGATGTGGGCTATGCAAGCCATCTGGAATATCTCGATGCGCAGCGCAGCTTCCTCAACGCCCAGCGCGGGCAGGTGCAGGTGCTCGGCAACCGCTACGTGACGACGATCCAGCTGGTAAAAGCCCTCGGCGGCAGCTGGCAGGCCGCACCGCTGCCTGAGAAGCTCGCCGAGCCGATCAGCACACCCGCCGCCGCACAATAAGCTTACTCTGGTTTTTTATCGTCCACGCGCACCACGAGGCGGCGTAATTGCGGGCTGAGTGCGGTCGTCATGCCCACCACCAGCAGCGTCATCGCCCCGCCAAACACGATCGAGGGCACAAGCCCAAGCACGCTCGCCGCCGCGCCGGATTCAAACGCGCCAATCTCGTTGGATGAAATAATAAACATGCTGTTGAGCGACGACACCCGGCCGCGCATGGCATCGGGTATCAGCAGCTGCATTAACGTGCCGCGCATGACCATGCTGACACTATCGAACGCACCGCTGAGGGCCAGAAACAGCGCCGCGCCGCCAAAGCTGGTGGAAAGCCCGAACCCAATCATGCAGACGCCAAACCCGGTGATGACACCAAGCAGCCAGCGGGCATGGATGGTCTGCATCGGTTTCAGCGCAAAATAAAGTGCGCTGGTAATGGAGCCCACCGCCGGTGCTGCGCGCAGCAGCCCAAGCCCTTCCGAGCCCGTATGCAGCACCTGATCGGCAAACACCGGCAGGATGGCCACCGCGCCGCCAAACAGCACCGCAAACATATCGAGCGCCATGATGGGCAATAGCACGCGGTGATGCAGCACAAACCCCCACCCGGCTTTAATGCTCTGCACCGCCGGCTCGCGCGTTTCTGCGCGCCGGAACTGGCGGTGGTCGTTGCCGATGCGGCTGAACGCGAGAAGGCCAATCATGAGGAAGGCGCAAGGAAGGAACCACGCCACTTGCGCGCCATAACCGCCATAGACAATGCCGGCGATGGCAGGGCCGCTGATGGCGGCGAACTGGAAGCCGCTCGACATCCATGCCGAGGCGGCGGGAATATCGCGGCGCGGCACGATCTGCGAGAGAAGGGTGAACGAGGAGGGCATGATAAAACTGCGTGCGATGCCCGAGAAAAACACGCCGCCAAACAGCACCAGCAGCACTGTGCGCGGCGGCAGCGCCACATAGCCACCGGCGATGAGCAACAGGCCCAGCGACGTGGCCGCAAGCCCGCAAAGCGCGATCAGGAACACGCGGTGCGGGCGGCTGATATCGACCACATGCCCGGCGACCAGTGCGCAGAGAATGGCGGGAATGGCCTCGGCAAGGCCCACCAGCCCAAGCATGAACGCATCATGCGTCAGCGTATAGACCTGCCAGCCGACGATGACTGCCTGCGCCTGCAGCCCAAAAATTGCGGTAAGCCGCGTGGCAAGCAGCAGCCGAAAATCGCGATTGCGCAACACATCGTAGGAAAGGGCCATGGAGGGTTTATACGCCTCGCTCACCAAGACGGCCAGCGCAAATGCGTGGCAAGGGTGAGGGGTGTTTATTGCGTGAAGGCCGCCGTGCCGGTGATGCTGTTGGGCGCAAGAGTGGCTGAGTAGCCACTCGGCGAGATCTGGTAGGCAACGCCCGCCGAATTGGCCTTATCGCCGGCGAGGAACCCGCGCACCGTGCCATCGCAACCGCCGCAGGCCGAACCGTTCTGCGTCACGTTGATCGCATAGCCGCCGCCGGTTTCGACGTAGCCGTTGACCAGCGTGCCGCCGCCGTTATTGATGTTGTCGATGCCCGAGATGACGTCGATCATCGTATTGCGCAGGAGCAGGCGCTTTCTGGGCGACGGCAAATGGGGCAGCGCTGTACGCATAGGGCTTCGTTGCCACGCCGGGAGTGTGGCGCGCGTAGCGAGATGTGGGCAGCAGGGGTGATGCACTGGCAGTGTTGCCGGAACCAGCTGCAGGATAAAGCGACTCCGCGTGGGCATTAGCCGCCATAACCACCAGAGAGGCAGAATAAACCAACACCAATAAACGCTCGTGTATCAAACATCCCCCATGATTGAGGCAACGCTCTCAGTCTGCCGCCAACGTATATGAGCGGACAGCTTGTTATCCCATACATGATTCAGCTATTGGTTCGTGCACCAAACTACGACTCTGCCATCCGCGCCATTTTTCTCGGGGCTACCGCCATACCCTGCGTCACTTGCTTGCTCAGCACCCCCGGGTATACCTTTAGGTTCACCGTTCGATGTAGGCGGATAACCAGACGAGAGAGTAAGATCGACGATACCAGGTTCGATACGATCACCGAAACTGCCGCCCCCACCACCACCGCCTGGACTATGGAATTCCGGTGCGCCGCCGCCGCCGCCGCCATAGCCGCCACCGCCACCGCCGCCGCCTTTACGTCCGCCATCGCCACCTTTGCCGCCCTTGCTCTCACCTCCGGCATCTCCGACCTTCAACGGGTCTTCACCGGGATCGGAGCCTTGCAATTTCCCTGCGCCGCCACCGTTGCCATTGTGGCCGGAAGCGCCACGGTTGGTAGGCTCGTAGATATCCGAGCCCCCGCCGAGACCGGGCGAGCTATCATGCCCACAACCCCCACCGCCACCACCAGCGACAAGCAAGGAATCGCGACCGACAAGGATACGCGATGCACCCCCGCCACCGCCGCCGGTAGCGTCATAACCCGTGCCACCATTGCCACCATCAGGATAGCCACCTTTGCCAATAGCAGGCAGCACACGATTACCATTCTCATTGCTCAGATGCGTCCCGACTTTCCCGCCGCCGCCAACGATGATCTTTAATGTCTTGCCGTCTACATTGCGTAATATGCTGCTCACGAACGCACCGCCGCCGCCATAATTGGTCGACGACGTCCAGCTTCCGCCCGCACCGCCTGCGCCCCACCCGACCGCATGCAACGCCCTGCAAGATGCGGGAAGCTTATATACGTATTCACCCGATTTATCCCACTGCTTTGCATCAGCAGGAATGTCGATCGTACCTTTCTGCAGGGCGGCGTCTTCCGCGTTGGGGAAATGGATGCCCCCGGCGACCACGACAGGACCCCTCACGATGTTGGCTCCGGTATAGCCGGTGATATCCACCTTGAAGCTATCCTTCACCCTCTTCGCAAGGCGCTTGTAGCCCGCGCTCTCATACAGACCCGCTTCTTCGGTCGGCCACATCACGACCGGCTTGGCAAAGCTGCCATCAAGATATTGCAGGCTTGGCCCCGCAAGCACGACGCCAGCGAGATTGGCAGCGTTCGGGTCTTTGAGGCGCCATAGCACCGCTTCCGGCGCACTGAGCACCAACAACACAGGCTTTGAGGTTTCTTTAAGCTCTATATCGACGGCTTGCCCCAGCTGAGAACCTCTGCTCATCTCTGCCCCGACCGACAGCGTAGGATAGTTATCTGGCGATAGCGACTGGCCGCGCTTGATGCGCACGACTTGTATCTCCGTATTATCCGGCAGACCGTGTGTGCTCGGCCAATGATAGGCTTTTTGGGGCTGATTCACGAAGTCGTTCGTGAGACTGAACGACGTGCCTGTATAGGCGCCCTGCCAGCTGGCCAGATGCGCCCCTTTGCTCGCGAGCACCGTTTCAAGCGCGCGCAATTGATCCATAGTGGGTTCATATCCGATATCGACATCTTTGGTATAAATGGGAACGCCCTTCGGCAGATTGACCACTTGCGATGGCGTATAACTCGAAAGCACGACCGCTTTGAGTTTGACTCCGCGTGCGAGCGAAAGCTTCCAATCGATGGATTCGTAGGACCCAAGCCCAAGCACGATAGGCTGGTCGGTGCGTTCGATGCGGATCTCGACATTGCCTACGCCAGATGCGTCACGCTTGGCGGCCTCATAGACGCCCACGACATGAAGTTCCGTACCCTCCGTAAGAGAATCAATGAGTTTTGCCGGCAAGGGCGCATGCGTATCGACAGCGGCGACAAGCGAGGGAGAATTCAATGCTGCGCGTTCGTTATCACTAAGCATGCCATCCTTGTCCTGATCGACCATGGCGAATGCATCGTTCGCAAGCCCTTCCAATTCCTCTGCCGTCAGCTTTCCGTCTTTGTCGGGATCAAGCGCCAGTAGGGCCTTGAGGGACGGCATGCTGGAATGGTCGTGGTCATCCGTATCGGATACTGTACGCATCTCCTGATAATCAATGCGGCCATCCTTGTTCAGGTCATAGCGCATGAAGGTACCGGCATCCTGCGAAGCGGGTGCTTCGTTCGAGACAAAGGCCTTGACCTCCTGTTCGCTAACACTGCCATCGGTATCTCTATCCAAACGTAATAGCTCACTGACTTGCTGTACGATACGCGCGTTATGCTGCTCGGCCTGGGCAGCAGCGATATTGGCCGCTTCGAGATAGAGCTTGTTCGTTCCATGCTCGCGGATGGTCTGGAGCATGGTTTGCAAGTACTGCTCGCGCGTGGATGCGTATGAAAGCGGCTGCCGCAAAGGAAGGGGGATAATTTCCATCGTGCCATCATCCGAAAACAGAGCTGGGCTAGGTACCGCTTCATCCGTTTCGGTGCGGGCAGAAGCTGACGACGCTACGTCAACCGAAGTATTGGGACGTGCCAGAACGACAATTGCAGCAACGCCCAAAATGATAACTAAAAGTAAATAGTGCTTCTGTCCCATACTGATACCCCAGCCGTTGCTGAAAAACTATCAGTAGCCACAGATATTTGTATAGCAGAAACTGTTCACACATTTATACAGAGAATCGTAGATTGGAACCACGAAATGTTGGCTGGGGCGCCAGGATTCGAACCTGGGATGGCGGTACCAAAAACCGCTGCCTTACCGCTTGGCGACGCCCCAATACAACAAAAGTGCGCCCGTTCTATAGCGAAGCCCGAACGGTAGGTCAATCATCCTCGTGCATCGGTGTGAAATCAGCTGAGGGTGGTGTGCACATGCTGGGCAAATGCCGCGTTGGCGGCGGCGGAAAGCTGGAGGATCGCCGGGCAGCCATAGGGGTGTAACTGCGCCAGCGCGTCGGCTGCCTGGGCGGCAAGGGCAGGGGGTGTTTTGACGATCAGGATCACTTCGCTCGCCTGTGCGATGCGGCCTTCCCACCAGTAAAGGGATTGCGTGCCCGGCAGCAGGTTGCAGCAGGCGGCAAGCTTTTGCTCCAGCAAGGCCTGCGCCGCGCGCGTGGTGCTCTCGGCATCGGGGAAGGGGCTGTAGAGGAGGGATAGGGCATTCATGGCCGCATGATAGCGCCTGCACTGGCGTGCGGCAAGCCCTTGCGCCGCACAAACAAAAAAGCCGCGGGACATATGCCCCGCGGCTCTCATGTTAGTCTGTCCGCGAATTAGAACGAGGTGCGGACGCTCAGGTTACAGACGATCAGGTCGGTGTTGGTCTGCGTGTTGACCAGCGTGGTCAGGTAAACACCGCCTGCGGTGGTCGAATCGTAGCAGGTGGTTGCAGCAACTGCAGCGGTGAGCGCACCACCGCCAGCCGTACCGGCAGCAGGGGTTGCGGTCGCAGCAGCCATCACTTTACCCAATGCCGGTGCACCATCATCCATTTTCGTATCAACGTTATAGGCGTCGATTGGCGAGATACCGGCGGTCCAGGTGACGTCACCGGCGACAGCGACGGCAGTGCCTGGGTTACCGATCACGTAGAAGTTACGACCGGAACGGGCGCTGAAGGCAACGCGTGCACCTCTGCCGAGTTTCGATTGTGGCAAGGTGGTGTCGCCAGGGGTTGGCGTTACGTTAGCAAGCACCGTGTTCGCGGTCACGCCGTCGGGAATCAACCCGGCGAGGTTAAGCTCAGTCCATGCAACCATTGCTTCACCACCCAAGCAGATTTCGGTCGTGCAAAGCGTACCGGTAGTAGCGCTTACATCTTCGATCAGGCCATCGCCATCGCCAAGGTTGGCAACGGTCGAGTTGGCAATGGTCGAGAAGAAGTTGACCGGCGTGGTCAGATCGCCCGGCAGTGCGTTATATTTGTTGCGGAAGGTGTTTGCAGCGGTGTCGTATTTCTCAAGCTGCGAAACAGCGGCGCGAACAGTGGCGGCCTTGATAAGATCCTGCCCGACGAGTACGCCGCCGACGATCAGACCGATGATCACGAGCACGATGGCCAATTCGACCAGCGTAAAGCCCGATTTTTTGTTATTTTTCATTGTGCGATTCTCCTAAAAATAGTTTCTGATAGTGACGAAATGACCATGACACCACCCGACCGTCAACAACTTTTCCTGCATTTGTTGCTGTGTCGTCGGGGGATTATGGCCACTGCTGCATTATTCACACAGCTGTCGGCGCTATTGAGGGTGAGTATCCCACGGATTGATTAATAAAGGATTAATCTTAGGCAGGACAAACGCCTGTTACGCCGTCATCTTCTTGATAATGCCCGTAGTGCTGTAGCCATCCTTTAACGGCAGCAAGGCGACGCGGCCGCCGTAAGACTCCACGAATTCCCAGCCAACCACTTGTTCTTTGGTATAATCCGCGCCTTTCATTAAAATGTCCGGCTGAAGGGTTTTGAGCAGGGCGAGCGGGGTTTCCTCGTCGAACAGCACCACCGCATCGACCACGCCGAGGGCGGCGAGCACCTGCGCGCGGTCGAGTTCGGCGTTGACCGGGCGGCTTGGCCCCTTCAGCCCGCGCACCGACGCATCGGTGTTGAGGGCGACGATGAGGCGGTCACACTGTTTTTTAGCATCGCTTAGCAAGCTGATATGGCCCGCATGCATAATATCGAAACAGCCGTTGGTGAGACCAACGGTGAGCCCGTCGCGCTGCCAGTTGGTCACCATGTCGCGCGCGGTTTCGGTTGGCAGGATTTTCTGCTGCAGGGCGACCGCGCGGTGGGTGTAGATGGCGGCGGTTAAATCCGTGCGGTGAACCACGGCGGTGCCAAGGCGGCCCACCACAATGCCACCGGCAAGGTTGGCCAGTTCGGTCGCCGCAGCCATCGGTGCGCCAGCAGCATGGGCGGCAGCCAGGGTGGCGATGACACTATCGCCCGCGCCCGAAACATCGAACACCTGCGCGGCGGAGGCTTCCACATGCGTGACAAGCCCCTGCGCATCCACCAGCGTCATGCCGTGCTCGCCGCGGGTGGTGAGCACATATTGAAAGCGGTGGGCGATGGCGAGCTGGCGCGCGGCTTCGATGATGGCGGCATCGTCAGCGAAACTATCGACGCCGCTGGCGAGGGCCAATTCTTTAAGGTTCGGGCTGAGCACGGTGGCCCCGGCATAAATCGACACATCGCGCTGTTTGGGATCAACGAAAACCGGAATCGACAGCGCGCGCGCCGCATCGATCAGGCTGCGGCACAGTGCGGGCGTCAGCACACCCTTGCCGTAATCCGAGAGAATGATCGCTTGGTGTTTCGCCAGCTCCGGCATCAGGATGGCGAGGATGCTGGCGGCGGTGTCGTCTTTCACCGCGGCGCGGGTTTCATGGTCGGAGCGCAGCAATTGCTGGCTGGCGGCAACATAGCGCGTTTTTTTGGTGCTGATGCGGCCGCGCTCGGTGAGCAGATAGGGCACCAGCCGCTCTTCCTCGCCGACCAGACCTGTCAGCTGCTTGCCCACCGCATCATCGCCAATGACCGAGGCGAAGGATGCCGAAGTGCCCAGCGATAACAGGTTGCGAATCACATTACCCGCGCCGCCCAGCATACGCGCTTCGCGCTCGGCAGTGAACACGGGAATCGGCGCTTCCGGCGAAATACGTTCCACCCGGCCATAGATGAACCGGTCGAGCATGATATCGCCGACACATAAAACATTCACGCCGTGCAGGCGGTCGAGGATGCGGTTCAGCTCTTGCGGAGCGCTCATCGTGAATTAAGCAGCGTCGCTATCGGATGGTGCGGCAGGCGCACCGGCAGGCTTGAACTTGGTCGCCAGCGCATCGAGATGCGTTTGCATGCACAGGCCCAGCAGCACCGGATCTTTCGGCTTGATGTTGGCGATGTTCCAGTGCGTGCGCTCCTTGATGGAGTCGATGGTTTTCTTGGTGGTGCCGATCAGTTTGATGATCTGCGAATCCGGGATATACGGGTGGTTTTTGAGGATATAGGCAATCGCCTCCGGCTTATCCTGACGGCGGGCAACCGGGGTGTAGCGCGCGCCTTTTTTCTTCGCTTTCGCCATTTTCATGTGGGCGAGGGCGTGGTTCGACATCACCATGCGGTAGTTCTCATCCTGTTCGGCTTTGGTGATTTCATCCGATGCCAGCTCGCCGCCGGCAACCGGGTCCTGGCCCATGATGCCGGTCGCTACTTCCCCATCTGCAATGCCCTGAATTTCGAGCGGGTGCATGCCGCAGAAATCACCGATTTGCTCGAAGGTCAGCGTGGTGTTCTCGACCAGCCAGACGGCGGTGGCTTTGGGCATCAGGGGGTGGGCCATAAAATCCTCGTTGGTAGATTGCGGTTGCCCGCACGGTTACTTAGGTTTCGGGGGCTACTTCTAATAGAATCTTGCCCATATGCAAGCGTTCTTGCATCCGTTCGAGCGCTTTTTGCGCCTGTGCCAGCGGAAAAACGCTATCCACCACCGGCAGAATCGCCCCCGTGGCAAGGTGCGGCCAGATGCGCGCTTGCACCCCGGCCATGATCGCCGCTTTCTCAAGCCCCGTGCGGCTGCGCAGCGTCGCGCCCGACCAGCGCAGATGGTTCATCAGCAGCCGCGTCATTTTAAACGGGGCCACCGCCGTGCCTTCCAGCGCCGCCAGCGTCACCAGCCGCCCGCCATGGCGCAGCAGGCGTAAATGGGTCTCAACCTGCGGCCCGCCGAGCGTGTCGATGATGACATCGACCCCCGCATCCCCGGTCGCCGCCATCAGCTGCGCGGCAAACGGCGCCGTGCGGTGGTTGATGGCATGGATGCCAAGCCGGGCCAGCTGCGCTGCTTTTTCGGCGGTGCCGACGGTGGCAAACACCTCCGCCCCCCAGGCGCGGGCAATTTGCGTCATCAGGATGCCAAGGCCGGAGGCCCCACCATGCACCAGCACCCGTTCGCCGGGCTGCAGGTTGGCTTCAAGCGCCAGCGCCATATAGGCGGTCGCCGCCGCTTCCGGCAGGCTGGCCGCCTGTTGCAGGGTGATGCCGGCGGGCAGGGGCAGCACGTGGGCGGCGGGCACGGCAACATACTCCGCATAGCCGCCACCCGAAAGCAGGGCACAAACGGGCATTCCGGGGGTAAAAAGAAGGTTGTCGGCGTCATTTTGAGCCACGATGCCCGCAATTTCGAGCCCCGGAAGCGGCGAAGCGCCCTCCGGCGGGGCATATTGGCCCGCGATTTGGAGCAAATCCGCCCGGTTTACCCCAATATAGGCCGTTTTGATGATGATTTCACCCGGTTTTGCCACTGGTCGGGGCAATTGGATGGGCTGCAATGCACCCTCCACAATCGCCATGGCGCGCATGGTGCGGGTAGCATCATAGGGCTGAGCTGTGGGCGTGGGTGACATGATCATTGATTTCTGTCTGTTTTATACTGGATTGCACACTCTATTGGGCAATTCAGTATCAAAATAGTTGCGGTAAGCAACTGTTTTGCGCGGCGCAGCGCGCGTCACTTCAAAAAATAATCCATACGATTATTTTTTAAACCACTATAACTGAAGTCAATGAAAACCCACGCGAGGCCACCATGTTCATCGACGACGACCTGCCCAAGCATATGCAGCCAAAACCTTTCCCGCGGAAGCTGGAGGGCGTCTCCGTCGAGCATATGCGCGAATACCGGCAGGAGCTGCTGGACGAGATCGCCAAAATCGACGCCGAGATCGACTCCCGCGGCGGCGTACGCGCCAAGGCGGAGAGTTTGTTTAAATAAAAAACACCCCGAACTATCACAGTGCGGGGTGTTTTATCTCGTAAGCGAAAGGTGCGTGGATTAGGCGGCGCTTTCGTCTTTCTTGGCTTCTTTTTTCTCTGATTTTGGCTCAGCAGCGGCTTTGCCAGCATCGAAATTGATGCCACCAAAGCGGGTGTTGAAGCTCTCCAGACGACCGGTTTTGCGCATATGCACGCCGCCGACCCATGCTGGGTGGGTTTTTGGATCAACATCGAGGGTGATGGTGTCACCTTCTTTGCCGTAGGTCGAACGCGTTTCGTAGCGCGAGCCATCGGTCATCACAATGGTGACGGTGTGGTAATCAGGGTGGATATTTGCTTTTGCCATGGTCGGACTCCGAGTTTGAGGCGGGGTTATTAGCGGCATTACGCACCCGGCGCAAGCAGAAAGTGGCGCTGGGCCGGATTATACTAATGCCCCAGCGGCCCATTGCCGCCGCCAAAGCCCGGTGCGCGGGCGAGGGCGGCCTGCACATAGCCATGGGCCCGGCTGACGGCATCCGCCAGCGGCAACCCCTGGGCGAGGCCGGTGGCGATGGCCGAGGCAAAGGCGCAGCCGGTGCCATGGGTGTGGCGCGTGTCGCGGCGGGTGGCGGTGAGGGTGAGTGCAGCGCCGTCGCGCGTAACGAGGATGTCGCTCAGCACCGGCCCGCTGCCATGGCCGCCTTTGAGCAGCACCGCGTGGCTGCCAAGCGCCAGCAGCGCCTCAGCCGCCGCGCGCAGGCCATTTTCCGGGATCGGGCGGCCAAGCAGCAGCTCCGCCTCCGGCAGATTGGGGGTGATAATCGTCGCCCGCGGGATCAGCTGCGTTTTAAGCGCCTCCAGCGCCGCCGCCTCCAGCAACGCCGCGCCGCCCTTGGCGACCATGACGGGATCGACGATGAGCGGGATCGGATCCGTCGGCAGGGAGCCAACGACAGTCGCAATCACCCCCGCCGAATGGAGCATGCCGGTTTTGATCGCATCCGCGCCGATATCTTCGAGGCAGAGGGCGATTTGCTGCGCAATAAAATCCTCCGGCACCGGGTGGATGCTAAAGACGCCGCGCGTGTTTTGCGCGGTCAGCGCGGTGATGGCACTCATCGCATAGCCACCCAGCGCGCTGACGGTTTTGATGTCGCCCTGAATGCCCGCCCCGCCGCCCGAATCCGAACCCGCGATGATCAGCACGCGGCCATGGGGAATGGAGGGAGTGTGCGGTGCGCTCGCCATGCGGCGGCCTACGCGGTGGCTTTGATGGGGTTGCTCATCAACGCCGCCAACTCATCGGCCATGCGGGTGATGGTGGCGGTGTCCTCGCCCTCGATCATGATGCGCAGCAGCGGCTCGGTGCCCGAGGGGCGCACAAGGATGCGGCCCTGGCTGCCAAGCGTGGCGGCAATCGCGGCAATCGCGGCGTTCACATCTGCCCGCGCTAAGGGGTCGTTGCCATCAAACCGCACGTTTTTGAGGATTTGCGGCACTGGGGTGAACAGGTCCATCGCCACGCTTGCCGGGCGGCCATCCTCCAGCAGCGCGGCGAGCACTTGCAGTGCCGCGATCAGCGCGTCGCCGGTGGTGGAGTAATCGCCGAAAATGAGATGGCCGGATTGTTCGCCGCCCATATTGTAACCATGGGCGCGCATCGCTTCCATCACATAACGGTCGCCGACTTTGGCGCGGTGCATCGACAACGCATGGCCGGCGAGGAAGCGCTCAAGGCCCAGATTGCTCATCAGGGTGGCCACAATGCCATCGCCCTTCAAATTGCCCTCGCGCGCGGCGCGCACGGCCATCAGCGCCATCAGCTGATCGCCGTCCTTGATGTCGCCTTTTTCATCGACGATCGTCAGGCGATCCGCATCCCCATCCAGCGCAATGCCCAGATGCGCGCCCTCGCGCAGCACCGCTTCACTCAACGATTGCGGATGGTTCGAGCCGCAATCCTTGTTGATGTTGATGCCGTTGGGCGTGATATGGATCGGCACCACTTCCGCGCCCAGCTCATACAGAATGATCGGCCCGACCTGATAGCCCGCGCCATTGGCGCAATCGATCACGATCTTGAGCCCATCCAGCCGCAGATGTTTGGGGAAGGTGGATTTCACAAACTCGATATAGCGGCCTGGCGCATCATCCAGCCGCTTGGCGCGGCCGATTTTTTCCGGGGCGGAAAACAGCCGTGCCGGGTCGTCATCCATGTGCGATTCAATCGCCAGCTCCGCATTGTCGGAAAGCTTGAACCCGTCCGGCCCGAACAGCTTGAGCCCATTATCCTGAAACACATTATGCGAGGCGGAGATCATCACGCCCAGATCCGCCTTCATCGCCCGCGTCAGAAAGGCGACCGCCGGGGTGGGCATCGGCCCCACCAGCAGCACATCCATGCCGACCGACAGGAAACCCGAGGTCAGCGCGTTCTCGATCATATAGCCCGACAGCCGCGTGTCTTTCGCGATCACCACCCGGTGGCGGTGGCTGCCGCGGTTGAAATAATGCCCCGCCGCCATGCCCAGCCGCAAGGCGATGTCTGCCGTCATCGGGAAGCGGTTGGCGGTGCCGCGAATGCCATCCGTGCCGAAATATTTACGTGTGCTCATGCCCCACGCTTAGCGCGAATGCCCCGGCGCTGCAATGAAATGAATGGTTAGATTTCGTGAGGGCGGCGGCGCGCCTTCATGCGATTGTCACATAACCGTCATCGAACCGTCATACTCCCGCGCTACATTGGGAGCCTAATCTCGACCATAAAAAGGACAATAACGATGGCACGCATTACCCAAAAAGAAGAAAAAGCAATTAAGGAAGCAGAACGCGAGAAAGTATTCAAGGAAACCGAAAATCTAAGCGATGCGGAAGTCGTCGCACTGCACAAGGCAAATCCACCGATTTACGAATTTCTCGTTGAGAAGCCTACGATGAAGGAGTCGCGCGCGGAGGCGACAGACCATGCTCGCAGCGAGATCTATTATGAAGTATACAATGCACGCTTTTCCAAGCAGGCGGAGGCCATCCGTGAAGTGCTCAACGGCACGCCCTACGAAGAATTACTGAGTGAGCAGGGGCGTGCCGCCATCCAGGCGCAATTCAAGGATGTAAGCGATCTTTGGGGAGGCGGCATCGTATCCAGCAGTCTGCGCGATTGCATTGAGCAGCGTTATACTGCCATGGTCGAGAAGGGTGTAGAGGCGTCCCTTGAGAAGTTGCGCCAGTCCACTGCGGATAGTTCCGTTGAGCAGATAGAGGCGCGTGCAATAGATGCAGAGAGCGCTGCAGCAGAATACACCCGGCTTAATGGGCATACGGCACAACCCGGCATTATCCTTCACACGGTTACAGGTCCTACAAAATATCTGAAATTCCCAACGGTAGAAGCGGCCAGCGACTGCGCTGCATTGGGTACTCTCTATGCCGAGCGTTACAACGCGCGCTTGCAGAAGCGAACGGGTGACGCCGTTACGATTGATGCAAAGCTGCCGGCATTGCAGCCAAAAATCCATGATGCATTAGAGGCCCTGGCGGAAAAATGCGGGCGACGTGTCATCAATCAGATAAAGTCGTCTCTGAATCAAACCCATAGTTACGAGTTGAGTGCGCAAGGGGACCTGCAACTCAAGACATCCGAAATGTGGGGTATATTTGGGCGTACGACAGAAGAAAAAGCCAAGCTAATCGGCGAGATGTTCGTGGAATTAAATCTCGCGACGCCAAAGCAGATAGAGACGCTCTTCAGTCAGGTTGCCTTTGAAGAGCCACGGGAGAACTTAAGAAAGCCGAAGAGCATTAAGGCGATTGTTGAGGCGGGTGCTGCATCAGGGAGCGGTCATTCGCTTGCCTTGCCCAAGAACAAGGATAGACTGAGCGCAATTCTCGATGGCGAGGACCACGGCATGGGCAGCGACGACATGGACCGTGGCGAAGGCAACGGCTGGGAGCGATTCGTTCCTCGCGGCGGCAACGGTGGGCTAGGGTTCTAGCTCTCCGTCGTCTCTTCCACCACCTTGCGGCTTGGCAGTTTGCTGCGCACGGCTTTGGGGGCTTCGGCGGAAGGGTCCGGCCGGGCGATTTCCTCTCCGCGCATGATCTGGTGGATCTCCTCGCCGGTCAGCGTTTCATAATGGATGAGGGCGAGGGCGACATCTTCCAGCTGCTTGCGGTTTTCACTCAGGATGCGGGTTGCTTCGGCATGCGATTCGTTGACGATGCGCTTGATCTCCGCATCCACCGCCGCTGCCGAGGATTGCGAGCGCATGAGCGGCTGGTTGGTGTCTTCCGTCGCTTTATAGAGCACCGGGCCAAGGCTCTCGCTCATGCCCCACTCGCTCACCATCGCGCAGGCGAGGCGGGTGGCGTATTGGATGTCTGAGCTGGCGCCGCTGCTGACTTTGGCGGTGCCGAAGATAATTTCCTCGGCGACGCGGCCGCCCATGCTGACCGCTAAATCCGCATACATTTTCTCGCGCAGGTAGCTCACTTTATCGGCTTCCGGCAGGCGCATCACCATGCCCAGCGCCCGTCCGCGCGGAATGATGGTGGCTTTGTGGATCGGGTCGCTCGCTGGGCAATGCACCGACACCACCGCGTGGCCCGCTTCGTGGTAGGCGGTCATTTTCTTCTCTTCCTCGCTCATCACCATCGACTTGCGCTCGACGCCCATCATCACCTTATCCTTCGCATGCTCCAGCTCGCGCATGGTGACGACTTTTTTGTCATAGCGCGCGGCCAGTAGCGCCGCTTCGTTCACAAGGTTGGCAAGGTCCGCACCCGAGAAACCCGGCGTGCCGCGGGCGATGATTTTCGCATCCACATCCGGTGCCATCGGTACTTTTTTCAGATGCACCTGGAGGATTTTGGTGCGGCCCTCAATATCCGGGTTGGGCACCACAATCTGGCGGTCGAAACGGCCCGGGCGCAGCAGCGCGGAATCCAGCACATCCGGCCGGTTGGTCGCGGCGATCAGGATCACGCTCTCATTGGCCTCGAACCCATCCATCTCGACCAGCAATTGGTTGAGGGTTTGCTCGCGCTCATCGTTCCCACCGCCGATGCCGGCGCCGCGATGGCGACCGACCGCATCGATCTCATCGATGAAAATAATGCAGGGCGAATTCTTTTTGCCTTGCTCGAACATGTCGCGCACGCGGCTGGCGCCCACGCCCACAAACATCTCCACAAAATCCGAACCGGAGATGGAGAAGAACGGCACGCCCGCTTCGCCCGCAATGGCGCGCGCGAGCAGGGTTTTACCCGTACCCGGAGGGCCAACCAGCAAGCAGCCGCGCGGGATTTTGCCGCCCAGCTTCTGGAATTTCTGCGGGTTCTTCAGGAACTCGACAATCTCCTGCAATTCGTCCTTCGCCTCATCGATCCCGGCAACATCGTCGAACAGTTTTTTCTCGGTGTTTTCGTTGAGCATTTTGGCGCGGCTTTTGCCAAAGCCCATGGCCCCGCCACCGCTGCCACCCTTGCCCGATTGCATCTGCCGCATGAAGAAAATATAGACGCCGATCAGCACCAGAAACGGCAGCCACGACGACAGGAACACGCCCCAGAACGAATCCAGCCCCGAACTTGCGGCCGCGGCCGAGAGTTTCACGTTATGGTCGCGCAGGTTCTGCACCAGGCGCGGATCATTCACCGCTTGCAGCGCGAAGGCTTCGTCGTTTTTCAGCTTGCCCTGAATGCGGGTGCCCGATTCCTTGCTCTCGCGGATGATGACTTCCTTCACCTCACCGGCCTCGACCTTGCTCAGGAAATCCGAATAGGCCATTCGCGGCACATTGCTGCCACCATCGGAGGAAAGCCCCCCGGCGAGGTTAACAAGCACAAACAGGGCGAAAATAATGCCAATCCAGAGCATGATATTTTTACTGATGGGTGGCATGGGTTTCGTCTCCGGGTTGAAGTCTCGTGTTGCCAGTAGCGGGCTGCGCAGCACCCGCAAAGAAACGGGCGACCGGCGGGCGGGCTACTGCTTGTTCAACCACCAAAACGGCGCGGCGGCAAGCGGTTTTGCCGGGGCAAAGCCAATGACGACGCGCGTGGCCTGATGCTCGAAAGCGCTTGTCTCCATATGGGGTGTAAACTGCAGCACATCAAGATGCCACAGCGACGGCGTCGCCAGTGGCAGCGAGCGGTCGCCCTGTTTGCGGCCCGCATGGCCAAGTGCTTTGAGGGTGAGCGCCTGCCCTTTGGCGATGTGGTAGGTGACCTGAAACCGCCCATCCCACGTCACGCAGCCCTCGCCACTCAGGGTTAGGGGCGGCGCAACGCGGCCATGTTCGCGGGCGATGCGCAGGGTGCCGTTGTGGCAGGTGATTTCGCAATGCTGCAGCGTGCGGGTGGGCATGCCATCCGCAAGGGCGGCGGCGAGCCCGGTGGTTTCCGCCACGCGCGGGCGGTGGGTCGCGCCGCTGACGGTGGTCAGCAGGTCGGCGAGCAGTTGATGGGCAAGGCGCGCGTCGAGTTGCTGCCATCCGGCGAGCGGCAGCTGGGCATACCCGGCGGGGTGCAGGGTGACGAGCCGCATCGCCGCATCCGCCAGCGCATCGTCGCGTTTGCCGCGTGCTTCGCCCGCATGCCGAGCCGTGGCGCTCAGCGCGATGGCTTGCGCTGGATTATCCGCGAGCTGCTGGCGCATGCGCACCCGTGCGAAATCCATGTTGCGGTTGGAAGGGTCTTCGATCCACGCGACATGCTGCGCGCGCAGGTAGGTTTCAATGTCGGCGCGCTCCACGCCCAGCAGCGGCCGCAGGAAGCGCACGCCGCGATATGCGCGCATGGCGCCGATGCCGGATGCGCCATCCGCGCTTTCGCCGCGTGCCTCGTGGAGGGCAACCGTCTCGCGCTGGTCGCCCGCATGGTGCGCGACCAGGCAATGCAGGATGCCCTGCGCGCGGCAATACTCGGCGAGCGCATCGTAGCGCCGCTGCCGGGCGGATGCCTGAAGGTTGCTCGCGGCAGGATCCGGCGGCGGGGTGAGTATCTGGTGCTCGATGCCGCGCGTGCGCATCCATGCCCGCACCGTGCGCGCCTCGGCGGCGGATTCCGCACGCAACCCATGATCGACGGTGAGCGCGACGATGCGGCCGCCATGCGCGCGCGCATACGCATCTGCGAGCAGCGTCAACGCAAGGCTATCCGCCCCGCCGGAAAGGGCGACGGCTAAGAGGTGGGGGGCGGGGGTCGTGATTGGGGATTGGCAGGAAAGGGAGAGAAGCGGGTGGATGATATCCGGAAAAATCTTCCCTAATCTCGAATCATCCATCCCCAATCCCGCTACTTGCATTGCATCGTAGTACGCGCATCCCCAGCGCGCGCGGCAGTGCGCGCGGCGGTTTCGGAATATTTGCTGATGACCTGGCCAAGCACAATGCAGGCTTCGCTGGTGCGCTTGATCTGGTTGAGCGAGAGGGCGAGTTTATACAGATTATCCGGCGCTTTCTGGCCTTCCGGGTTTACCTCGAAGCCTTTGCGGAAGCTTTCTGCCGAGCGGGTGAAATCGCTGCGCGCATACTGGCTCTCGCCCAGCCAGTAATAGGCGTTGCTGGTCAGCGGGTCAGAGGGATATTTTTTCACGAACGTATCGAAGCTGGCGGCGGCATCGCTGTATTTTTTATCGTTCAGCAGCTTGAATGCGGCGGCGTAATGCGCGTTGGCATTCGGGAAATCCTTGCCGGTGAGGGCGGGTTTCGCCACGGCGGGCTCTGGCTGGTAATTGGCGGCTTTTTCAGCCGCAGCAGGGGCCTCGGCCGTGGCAACCGGTGTGGCTGCAGCCGCGCTGGCCGCAGCAATGGCGGCCGCTTGTTGGGCGCTGGCCTCGGCCTGTTTTTGCTCGATCGCGCGCAGGCGATAGTCCACATCATCCGACAGTTTTTTTATCTGGTCGGCGTTTTGTTTATTCTGGAACTGGGCTTGCTCCAACTGGCCGTGCAACTGGCGTATTTCCTCATCCACCTGGCTGAGGCGCACCTGCAGTTGGCCGGCATTGGCAGGCAACGCATCCGAACCGCCGCTATCGCCGCGGTAAACCTGCTTTTGCACGAAATTCACATCGCGCTCCAGGCGGTTCAGGCGATCGACCAGCGCACTGGTATCTTCCTGCGCATAGGCGGTCGGCGCCGCGATCACGAGTGCCAGAAAAACAAAACGAAGTGCGCGCATGGTCATCCCCTTGAATGGTTGCTCTTGGCTACCAAGTTTTCGTAAACCGCACAAGCGGCGTCACAACAAAAAAGCCCGCTGGTTTCCCAGCGGGCTTCGTTTGTTCGTCGTACGCGTGAACTAGTTAGCGATCACGGTTACAGCGCGACGGTTCTGGCTCCATGCGCCATCATCGTTGCCGGTAGCAGCCGGACGCTCTTTGCCGTACGAAACGACCGAGATGCGGCCAGCCGAGATGCCTTGGCTAACGAGGTAGTTTTTAGCAGCCGATGCACGACGCTCGCCCAGGGCGATGTTGTACTCACGGGTGCCGCGCTCATCGGCGTGGCCTTCGACGGTCACGTTGACGCTGCTGTTGGCTTTCAACCAGGTAGCCTGGTTGCTGAGGGTCGCTTGACCATCGGAATCGACCACCGAGCTATCGGTGCCGAAGAAGACGCGGTCGGTCACGTTGGTGCCATCAGCATTTTTGCCGAGGTAACCGGTGGTGCCGCTGCCGTTGCCCATGCCTGCACCGCCTGCACCGTTTACATCGGTCGAGGACGAGTCACACGCAGCGAGAAGAAGAAGGGAGGCGGCCAATGCCAGTACTGTTTTTTTCATATTTAATCTCCTGAAAATCATGATTTTTTCTGCTCGTGCACTAAGCAGTTTGCTTGCGCTGTATTACATAGTGCGCTGCAAATGACAAGGTGGGTTCGCGTGCGGCGATGGGCAAAACCGTCGAAACTGGGGTACTGTGGCAAGATTGCTACAGAAGGGGGTGGATTCATCCGCCAAACCGGTGTCCGGCGACGGGATAGGATAGCGCTTTCGCGGCGCGCCCGGCCTAAATGGGGGATGAGCGACACCATCACCCGTCATGCGCTGCTGGAGCGGTTTTCCTGCCTCGGGGCCGATTGCCCGGATACCTGTTGCCAGGGTTGGGACATGCGCGCCGATGTCCGCCAGATGGCGCGCTATGCGAGCCACGCGCCGGAGCTGCTGGCAACCGTTGACCCCATCCAGGGCATCATGAAGCGCGACGCCGCGACCGGCTATTGCGAGCAATTCGGCGATGGGCTGTGCCGCATCCACGCGCGTTATGGTGCGGAGTATTTGAGCGACAGCTGCCATTTTTACCCGCGCATGATCCACCAGCTTGGCGAGGCGCACCAGATGACCGGTGCATTGTCCTGTCCGGAAACGCTACGGCTGATCCTCACCGAGTCCGCGCCGTTTGCACTGCAGGAGGTGGCCGTGGCGGCGATGCCCGCCCAGCGGCGCAGCCTGTTGCCCGAAGGGGTAAGCGCGGCCGATGCGCAGGCGATCATGGCCGCCTGCATGGCGCTCGCGGCCGATGAGCGGCAATCGCCGGAACAGATCATCGCCACACTGCTGCATCTGGCGACACAATTTCAGGCGCTGGAGCCACGCCAGTGGGCGGTGCAGCTGCCGCACCTGCTGGCTAAGCCGGACGCAGTGGCGCCCGCGCCCAACCTCGCTGACCCGCACCGCATTTATTATGCGCTGAAGCTGTTGATGGCGTTCGGCCAACCCACCGCGCGCCCGCGCCTCGGCCAGACATTGGCGGCGATGGAGGATGCGCTCGATTGCGCCGTGATCGAACAAACACGCGAGCTGAAAACCGGCACCCACGCAGGAGCGGCCGGTGCGCAGTTGCAACGGCGCTGGCACATGGGCGCGCAGGCTGCGCTTGAACTCACCCTGCGCCGCTGGATTCAGGCGCAGCTTGCCATGACGGCCTTCCCCTTCGGCGGGTTCACCACCATCGGTGTTGCGCAGCGCGCGGCAGTGCTGGTGCAGCGCTTCGCCACGCTGCGGCTGGCACTGATGTGCCATGTCACCCCGCGCGGCACGCAGCCGGATACGGAAGCGGTGCTGCGTATCATCCAAAGCCTCTCGCGCTTCATGGACCATCTCGCCGACGCCGACCTCACCCTCATGCTCCACCGCGATATGGGCTGGATGGACGAGGCGCGGTTACGCGGCTTGCTGTGGGGTAGTAGCTAATAGCCAGCAGCGATAGACGTTATACGCTCTCCCTGTTTCCCCCCTCCCGTCTGCTGGAGAGGGCAGCGAGGCTTGGCGAGCGCGAGTGAGCTTAGCCGCAGCGGGTGAGGGGAAACGTGCGACGCAGCACGGGCGTTCTGTTTGACAGCATCGACTCGCTGCTACCGCTCGCGTTCCCTCACCGGGTTTTTGCTTGCGCTTTGCGCGCCCCTCACCCTAACCCTCTCCCGCAAGCGGGAGAGGGAAAAAAGTGAGACGCATGGGAACAGGAAAAGAAATGAATAGCCACCATTTAGCCGTGGGAGCGCACGGCGCGACCCGCGTAGCGGCGGGGGTCAGCGAAGCGTAGGGGGCAAGGCCCCCTTCAATCAACCCTAAACCGATTGCCGATTACATCGGCAATAAAGGTGACCATGCCGGATCGGACGCATCCATCGGCGTATCCAGTTCGCGGACATTGTAGCCGGTCACATCCACCGAATAGAGGCGTGAGCGGTTGCCGCCCTGACCACCGGGGCTTTCGCGGCCGAACACGATGACGCGGCCGTTGGGCGCCCAGCTTGGGCCTTCATCCAGCCAGCTTTGGGTGATGGTGCGCTCACCCGAACCGTCCGGCTTCATGATGCCGATATAGAAGCGGCCACCGGATTGTTTGGTGAAGGCGATGAGATCGCCGCGCGGCGACCAGACCGGTGTCGAGTAATTACCCGAGCCGAAGCTGATGCGCTGCACGTTACCGCCGTTGCCATCCATCGTGTAGAGCTGCTGCGAGCCGCCACGGTCGGAGTTGAACACAATCGCATGGCCATCGGGCGCATAGGACGGCGAGGTATCGATCGCGCCGGAGGATTGCGTCAGGCGTTTCAGGTTGCGGCTGCGCAGGTCCATTTCATAGATGCTGGTGACACCGCCCGAGGCGATCGACATCAGCATGCGCGAGCCGTCATGGTTGAAGCGCGGCGCGAAGCTCATGCCGTTAAACTTGCCAAGCGATTCCTCGCGGCCCGTCTGCAGGTCGCGCAGGAACACGCGTGGCTGGTTGCCCGCATAGGACATATAGAGAATATCCTGCGTGTTGGGCGAGAAGCGCGGCGTCAGCACGAGGCTGTTGCCATCGGTCAGGTATTTATGGTTTGCACCATCCTGATCCATGATGGCGAGGCGCTTCACGCGTTTTTTGGCGGGGCCCGATTCCGCGACATACACAATGCGCGTATCGAAATAGCCCTGTTCGCCGGTCATGCGCTTGTAGATTTCATCCGCAATCAGGTGTGACACACGGCGCCAGTTGCGTGCGAAGGTGTTATATTCCTTGCCCGCAATCTGCTGCTGGCCAAGCGTGTCCCACAGGCGGAAGCTGATGCGCACTTTATCGCCGCCGGTGGGCGTCACCGTGCCGGTGATGATGGCGTTGGCGTTGATCTGCCGCCAGTCGGCATAGCGCGGAACGGCGTCGCCGTTGGTCACTTGCTCGATAAAGGCCTGGTTGCTGATTGGCTTAAACAGGCCCGAGCGCTCCAGATCCGCCGCGATGACATTGCTGATCGCCTGGCCGGAAGCCTCGCCATTGCCCGCACCGGTGAGGGTGGTCACCGCGATTGGCATCGGTTCGACATTCCCTTTAGTGATGTCGATTTTCAGTTCCGCATGGGCAGCAGACGCCAGGAAAACAGCGGTGAAGAGCGTGGCAACGAACGAATGGCGCATAGGAGTATCCTAAAAATGTTTACCGACGCATAGCGCGCGCCGGATAAAATTTCCATCGCCATCTTGATCGAATTTCAAATAATGTGGAAAGCAGCGGGCAGGCTAGAGGAACAGGTCGATAAAGCACAGCCTGTCGCTTGACGACACCGCATATGCGGCGGTGGTGGCAACATCGGTGGTCGAGCAGCCATTATAGCTGTTGATGGCGCCGCGCATGGTGCCATAGGCAGGTTTTCCATCATCGTATTTCGAGTCTAGGTTCGATTGTTCTTCGGGCGTGAATAGCGGTCCGCGGGGGGTGCCGTTATCTATCACCCCACCGATCCGCAATATAAGTTGCGTCCCACTATCAAACGGGAATTGCTGTACTGCAGTGTAGGAGTTGGCGGTTGATAGGAAAACCCTTCCCTCCCGGATGGTTTTAGGCGAGTTAATATCGGCGTAGCTATTAGTATAGCCCCCCAGCGTGCCGTCGCCATAGCCGGTATAGTTGCCTTCGACCATCCCCGCATTGACCATGTGCTTCCACGCCATTAGCCGTTCCGATGCGTAGGTGATGTTGGCGAGGCTGTTATCGCCGTCGCCATTGCAGGTGAGGGTGCCGCTGCCGACCGTGGTGCTGCAGGCGTTGGTGGTGCCGGTGCTGCCATCCAGCGCGCCCCAGAATTTCGTAGCGTTGGGCATGTCGCCGGGCAGGTAGGAATATTTGGTACGGAAGGCATAAATAGCACCGGTGATCTGGGTGATCTGGTTATTCACCTTGCGCAGCTCGGCCGCTTTGATGACCGACCGCCCGTACATAATTCCGCCAACCATCAGGCCGATAATGACCAGCACGACCGAAAGTTCGACAAGGCTGAATCCCCGAAGGGAGCGAGAACGCGCAGCCATGGATGCTCCTGCAACAAAGGGAAATGAACCGATATGCAAACCATAGCAAACCCATCGGGCAAGATAAAGCGGGATTCACCATCGCCCGCGTTGAACTACATATCCTTGGGATCGAAGTTCATTTCCATGCTGCGCCAGGAGTTGTATTTCTCCGGCGGCAGGTTCTTGAGCGGGCTGCATTTATGCACGGCGCGGATGGCGCTGTCGGCCGCGGCGCGGAAGAACGGGTCGCTGCCGTAACGGCCCTGCTGGTCGGCAGCGAGGGTGGCGCTCAGCACGGTGCCATCGGCCTGGAACTCCACCTTAATGCGTGCGGCCAGCGATTGGGCATCCTTCGCGCCGGCAGGCATGGTCCAGCAAACGAGGAACTGGCTGCGGATCGTGTCTTTTTCGCTGATCGAGAGCGGTGCGGAATCGTCATACGGCGCGTCGGATTTGGTTTTGTTCTCGGCGCCGGTGGTCTTGTCCTTGGCGTCCTTCGATTTTTCGGCCTTGGCTTCTTCCTGCAGCTGGTTCAGCAGCTTGGCGAAATCATCCGGCTTGGACTTGGCCTCATCCTTCGGTTTTTCGACAGGTTTTTCCTTCGCATCGGGCGCAGGCACGGCGTCTTCCGTCGGGTCGAACGGTTTTTTCTCCGGCGGGGCGGGCGGTGTCGGCGCCTTCGGTTTTTCCTGCGCGGTGGGGGTGATGGGTTTGCTGTTCTTTGCCGCCTGCGCTTTTTGCTCCTGCTGGATCGGTTTTTCCGAGGGCTTCACGTTGGTCACATCGCCCACCGGCAGCAGCTCCACGGTCATCACCAGCGGTATCGGCTCAGTGGGGCTTGGCATCAGTACAGGCAGGCCGAACGCCGCGAACAGCACCGCGACCGTGTGCAGCACGATGGAAAAGCTCAGACTGCGGGATTGAACCATTTGCACATACTACTCGCTTGGTTATTTACGCGCCGCGCCGCCGGATGTGTCGGTCAGCAGCGCCACTTTGGTGTAACCCGCACCGTTGATTTCACCGATCACCCGCATCACCTGCCCGTAATCAATCGATTTATCGCCACGCACAAAAATCCGCGTCTCTTTTTTCTCACCCAGAATGGCTTGCAGCTTGGTGCCGAGCGTCTCAATCGGCGTTGCCGTATTCTGGATATACACCGTGCCATCGCCCTTGATCGACACGCTGATCGGCTCGTCATTGCCTGCCAGTGTGGAGCTTTGGGCCTTAGGTAGGTTGACGCTGACACCGGTGGTCATCATCGGCGCTGCCACCATGAAAATGATCAGCAGCACCAGCATCACATCCACAAACGGGGTGACGTTGATGTCGTTAAACCCACCCGCCGAGCGCGTGGACCGATGGCCGCGGCGGCTGCCGCCTTGCAGCTGTGCGCCCATATTAGTAGCCGCCCTTATCGAGCTGGCGCGACAGCAGCATCTGGAACTCGGTCGAGAAATCCTCCAGCTTGCCGGCCAGTCGGTTCAGCTCGCCGTTGAATTTGTTGAAGGCAATCACCGCCGGAATCGCGACGAACAGGCCAATCGCGGTCGCAAACAGCGATTCCGCAATCCCCGGCGCTACCACCGCAAGCGAGGTGTTCTGCGAGCCTGCAATGGCTCGGAACGCGTTGATAATCCCGATACACGTACCCAGCAGCCCGATAAACGGCGCCGACGAGCCCGCAGTGGCGAGGAAGCCCAGCCCGCGTTCCAGCCGCTCCATCTCCCGGTTGCGGGTGATCGCCATCATCTGCACGATGCGTTCTTTGACCGAAATCGTCAGGTCGCTGCCGCCGCGCGAGGAGCCCGATCCCGGCACCAGCCGTTCCTGGCCTTTGCTGCGGAACCATTCTTCCATCGCCGCGCTGAACATGAGGGCCAGCGGGTGTTTCGCTTTGCGCTTTTTCACGCGCTCATAGTATTTATCGAGCGCTTCGGCCGACCAGAATTCATTCTCGAACTGGTTGGTTTTCTCGTTCACGCTGCGCAGCGCCATCATTTTCTCGATAATGATCGCCCAGCAGCCAATCGACATCGCAATCAGCAGCAGCATGATAATCAGCACCAGCGGCTGCGCATGCAGGATCAGCCCCACCATCGACATATCATGCCCGGCGGCGGCGCCCGAGACGGAACCGGCAACCTCGGCAGCGTTAACACCAGTGACAGGGGCGGATGAGGCCATGATCGTACTCCATGCGAGAATTAACGTTTTTCTTCCATCACCGGGGCGGCGGGCAGCAGGCTGCGCAGTGTTTCCGGCAGGGCAATCGGCGTGAAATCGCTCACACTCACCGCCACCACCTCCACCACGACCGTTGCAAGCAGCGTATCGCCCCGGGTGATCTCTTGCGTCAACGACATACGCACTTTGCCCATGCCTGACAAGCGCGTTTCTACCATCAGCAGGTCATCGAGCCGCGCCGGGCGGCGATAGTCAACGGTTGCGCGGCGGACAACGAACATCAGCCCGAATTCCTGCTGCAGCCGTTCGCGGCCAATCGTCAGCGTGCGCAGCCACTCGGTGCGCGCCCGCTCACAGAAATTCAGGTAGTTGGAGTGATAGACAACCCGACCCGCATCCGTATCTTCGTAAAAGATGCGAATGGGGAAATAAAACCGGTCATCACGGCTATAGGCGTTCATGGGCATAAAGAACCTAACGGGGGCTCGGCGTATAATAATTAACAGCAGTGCCAACCGTAAACGACACTTCTTTCAATACTTTGCCTGTAGAATCCGCTACCCATGCTTTGCCGTCTTTATACGCCAGTTGATACTGCATTCCGGGTTCAACATTCAGGTTTGCATCAAAGCTTGAGGCGCTCGTTCCAAATATAAACTCAAACTGAATGCGTGTGGGGCCCGGCGACAGAGAAATCAGATTATTTTGTATTTCTTTGTTACTTTTCCATGGCCATACATGGGTGCCGTTAATGTCGCTCACGCGAACACAAAAATCGTATTTATCCATGTCCTCACCAGTGAGGGGGTTACGATAAGGTTTAGGGTTTTCTCCGTACACATAGTTAATGGTTGCAGGAATTTCTCCGGGTTGCTTCGGCCTATAAGCGTATTTTTCCTTCACAAGTGCGCAGCCGCTCACGAGAAAAATAACTCCTACGCATGTTAGGGTTTTATACCATTTGTTCATTCGACTTCTCCATCCAATAATCCCAATTGCTCCATGCTCACCGGCTTCTTCGGCGCCACCAAGCCCAAATGCTTATTAACTATATTCCAGCCGATGATATTATTTTTGTAAGGCAGACTTTAATTTACAGACAATCCCAAAGAGCGACCATGTAATGAGAGCGCCAAACACGGCACCTACTAATGGAAGCAGGCTGACTTTACTCACGATAGCTAGCAGCTGCGGCAAGGCATCAAGACAGCATTTCTCTACGCTATCATCCCACGCAAAAGCAAAGAGCATCATGCGATTACCGGCATAAACGCCAAGCGCGGCACCCAGCACAATGATAGTCTTTTTAAGTATACCCATCCAGCTATGCTTCCTATCATTCCTCATCCAACAGCCCCAATTGCTCGGCCGTCACCGGCTTCTTCGGTGCATTCAGTCCCAAATGCTTAAACGCCGTCGCCGTCATCACCCGCCCGCGCGGGGTGCGTTGGATGAAGCCGAGCTGCAGCAGGAAGGGCTCGATGGTTTCTTCGATCGTGTCGCGTGCTTCGGAAAGGGCCGCCGCGATGGTCTCGACCCCAACCGGCCCACCATCGTAATGGTCGGCAATGAATTTCAGGTAACGATGGTCCGACGCATCAAGCCCGAGCGCATCGACTTCGAGACGCTTCAGCGTGGCATCGGCCATGGCGCTGGTGATGGAATCTTTCCCGGCGGCATGCGCGAAATCACGCACGCGCTTGAGCAGGCGTACGGCGATGCGCGGTGTGCCGCGTGCGCGGCAGGCGATTTCGTTCGCGCCATCCGGTGTGAGGGCGACATGCAACAACGCGCTCGCACGGCTGACCACGCGCTTCAGCTCCGCCACATCGTAGAAATTGAGCTTGAGGGGAATGCCGAAACGGTCGCGCAGCGGGCCGGTGAGCAGGCCGATGCGCGTCGTCGCGCCGACCAGCGTGAAGGGCGGTAAATCAATCCGCACCGTGCGCGCGCTGGGGCCTTCGCCGATGATGAGGTCGAGCTTGAAATCCTCCATCGCCGGGTAAAGCACTTCCTCGACCGCGGCATTCAACCGGTGGATTTCGTCGATGAACAGCACGTCATGCGCTTGCAGATTGGTGAGGATGGCGGCCAGGTCGCCCGCTTTAGTGAGCAGCGGGCCGGAGGTGCTGCGGAAATTGACCCCCATTTCGCGGCTGACAATATGGGCGAGGGTGGTTTTGCCAAGGCCCGGCGGGCCATAAAGCAGCACATGGTCGAGCGCTTCGTTGCGCGATTTGGCGGCGCGGATAAACACATCGAGATTTTCGATCACCTGCGGCTGGCCGGTAAAATCCGCCAGCATCTGCGGACGGATGGATTGCTCGATGCCGTCGCCTTCCAGCGCCTGCGGCGAGGTGAGGGATGCGGCGGTCATGCCGCCAGCTCGCGCAGGCTGGTGCGGATCAGCACATCAAGCGTCGCCTCGGGGGTTTCCTGCTGCACACGCATGACCACCGCGAACGCTTCCGAACGCCCATAGCCCAGATGCACCAGCGCCGAGAGCGCATCTTCGATTGCGGTGGAGATTTTTGCTGCGGCGTTGCCCGGTTTTTGCTGCACCCCGCCGCCCGCATGCTGCGCAGCAATCGCAAAGCCCGCCGCGCCCAGTTTGCTGACATGGGATTTCAGCTCGATCACCAGCCGCTCTGCCAGTTTGGGGCCGACACCGCTGACGACTGTCAGCGCTTTTTTATCCTGCGCGGCAATCGCGGTGAGGATTTGCTCAGGTGTCAACGCGCCCAAAATCGCCATCGCCATTTTGACCCCCACGCCCTGCACCGTCGTCAGCGTGCGGAACCACACGCGCTCGGCCACCGTCGCGAAGCCATACAGATGAATATGATCCTCGCGCACATGGGTTTCGGTGAGCAGCACGGCCGCACCCCCGCGCTCGGGCAGGGCGGCCAGCGTTTTGCCGCTGCAGAACACCAGGTAGCCCACGCCGCCCACATCGAGGATCACGTGATCCTCGGCAATTTCATCGACCCGGCCTGTCAGTTTTCCAATCATGCACGAGCGATAGCCGATAATCCGCCCGCCCTCAAGCGCCGCTTGCGCGCATTAACACTTATTTCACCTTTGGGGTGTAGAATGGCCGGATGACTGTTCCCTGCACCGAGATCCCCACCTACGGCGCTGTCGGCACCCAGATTTCCAAATCGGTGAAGGACGGCACGGCGGAATATCAGCTGAGCATCTGGCGGCGTGCGCAGGCCTGCGGCAAGCTGGATGACGCGACCAGCAACATTTTCGTGATTGAAGCCCATGACAATGCGCCCCCGCATATCGCGGCGTTTAATCCGGCGGTGCTGAACCATGCCTTAAAATTCGCCGGATCGCCCACACGTGTACCCGATACGATTGCGCAGGAACAATATGCGTGTTTTTCCGAAAACCTGGCGCGCATCGTGGTCGAGCTGGCGCAGAATATTCCGGCGGATGGCGCCCCTGTCGCGTTCGGCAACGATAGTGCCAATGCGCCGCTGGCCTTTCACGCCAATAATGTAACCTCGCTCGACACGTTAGCCGCGGTCATCAATCACGGCCTGGCCCGCCGCGATGTGGCGGTGTGCAAAGCGCCTCAGCGGTAGTGATGCGCGTGGCAAATCGCGATGGCCAGCGCATCGGCCGCATCGTGTTTGCAGGCGGCAAGCGCCGTGCGTGCGGCCGGTAGCAGCACCCCAACCATCTGCCCCATCTGGTTCTTATCCGCCGTGCCGGTGCCGACAATGGCCTTCTTCACCTTGCGCGTCGCATATTCCGCCACACTCAGACCGCTGGCCGAAAGCGTCACAATCAGCGCCCCGCGCGCCTGACCGAGCTTGAGGGTGGATGCGCCGTTGGCGGTCACAAACGTCTCCTCAATCGCCGCGCTGCCCGGCTGGTGCTGTGCAATGATGAGGGTAAGCTCCCGGTGCAAAACCAGCAGCCGTTCGGACAGGGGCAGCGTCGTTTTGGGCGCAATCGTGCCGCAGCCAATAAAGGAGAGCGCCGAGCCGCGGGATTCAATAATCCCCCAGCCGGTCGAAACCAGCCCGGGGTCGATGCCGATGATGCGGTGATGACTCATGCGCCCTGGTTACAGGATTCATTGGGCGCATGAAAGTGGGAATATCGATTACGCCCGCAACGCGGCGGCATCCGCATCCGTCATTTCGGCGTTGGTGAACACTTCCTGCACGTCGTCATTATCTTCCAGCACTTCCACCAGCTCCATCAACGCCTCGGCATCCGCCGCGCTGACGGGGGCAGAGACTTTGACGATGAAGGTCAGTTTGGCGCTCGTCGGGTCGCCGAATTTCTCGGCCAGCGCGTCACGCACCGCGCCGAGCGCTTCCATCGCGGTGGTGATGGTGTGCACCCCATCCGCCGTTTCGCAATTATCCGCCCCGGCGTCGATCGCGGCTTCCAGCATCGCGTCCTCGATGATTTTTTCGGCCGGGTATTCAATCATCCCCACCCGCTCGAACATGAAGCCGACCGAGCCCAGCTCGCCCATATTGCCGCCGTTTTTGGTGAAGGCGCTGCGCAAATCCGATGCGGTGCGGTTGCGGTTATCCGTCAGCGCGTCGATCAGGATCGCCACGCCCGCCGGGCCATAGCCCTCATAGCGCACGGACTCGTAGTTATCCGATTCCCCGGTGCCCGAACCCTTGGCGATGGCGGCCTCGATCCGCTCTTTCGCCATGCCCGACTGCCGCGCTTTAATCACCACCGTGCGCAGCTTGGCGTTGAAGTTGATGTCTGGCCCCGCCTTCGCCGCAACGATGATTTCGCGGGCGATTTTGGTAAAAATTTTGCCGCGCTTGATGTCTTGCGCGCCTTTGCGGCGCATGATGTTCTTAAACTGCGAATGCCCCGCCATGGAGTGCCCCTATCAACACGTTTCTGTGGACGATTGCGGCGTCGTTTCCGTCCTCAGTCGGTCATGTAGCGCCGCTACACTCCCTCCTTGCGGGCGGGCACTCCTAGCACTCGCCGCACATAAACGCGTTGCTAGGGGCACTCCACGGGCCGCTCTCGCCGTATGGCATGCTTCATAATCCCTGCTGCGGTTGCAATCAAACACCAATTTTGCATAGCAGCAATTTGATTGAATGCGCCGTGCGTTTGCGGCTATATGGGGCGAACATCACAACGGTTGGTTCATGCTGCGCTTTCCTTCCATCGAACAACGCTATCCCGAAACGCGCGCGCCCCAAACGCGGCGGCATGATTTTAACGAGATCAGCACGCCGTTCGACCCGGCCGCCGCCAACTTGCAGGCTTCGCGCTGCTCGCAATGCGGCGTGCCGTTCTGCCAGATCCATTGCCCGCTGGCCAACAACATCCCCGATTGGCTGAAGCTCGCCGCCGAAAACCGGCTGGAGGAAGCCTACGCGCTGTCGAGCGCGACGAATACATTTCCCGAAATCTGTGGCCGCATCTGCCCGCAGGACCGGCTGTGCGAAGGCAATTGCGTGATCGAAAAGGGCTTCGGCGCCGTCACCATCGGCGCGGTCGAGAAATACATCACCGAAACCGCGTTCGAAAGCGGCTGGGTGAAGCCCATCGCCATCACGCGTGAAACGGGCCGCAGCGTCGGCATCATTGGCGCGGGCCCGGCAGGGCTTGCCGCTGCCGACATGCTGCGCCGCGAGGGCCACGCCGTCACCGTGTATGACCGCTACGACCGCAGCGGCGGCTTGCTCACCTATGGCATCCCCAATTTCAAGCTCGATAAAAAAGTGGTGCAGCGCCGCGATCAATTGCTGCGTGATGGCGGCATCGCCTTCGCGCTCGATACCGACATCGGCACCACCATCACCCTCGATCAACTGCGCGCGAAGCACGACGCGATCCTCATCGCCACCGGCGTCTATAAGTCGCGCGAGCTGGGCGTGGAGAACGATGCGCTCGGCAATATCGCGCCCGCCATCGCGTACCTCACCGCCAGCAACCGCAAGGGGCTGGGCGATGCGGTGCCGGAGTTCGATAGCGGCGCGCTCAACGCCGCGGGCAAGCATGTCGTCGTCATCGGCGGTGGCGACACCGCGATGGATTGCGTGCGCACCGCCATCCGTCAGGAAGCCGCCAGCGTCACCTGCCTCTACCGCCGCGACCGCGCCAACATGCCCGGCTCCGCGCGCGAAGTGGCGCACGCCGAAGCCGAGGGCGTGCAGTTTGAATGGCTCGCCACCGCCCATGCCTTCGTCGGTGAAGTGGCGGTTGAGGGCGTGGTGGTCCAGCGCATGGGCCTTGCCACGCCGGACGAGGGCGGCCGCCAGCAGGCCGTGCCCATTGCGGGCGACACCTATGCCCTCAAGGCCGATCTCGTTATCAAAGCCCTCGGCTTCGATGCGGACGATCTGCCCGCCATGTTCGCCGAACCCGCGCTGCAGGTCACCGCGCAGGGCACAATCACCATCGACAAACACTTCATGACCAGCCTGCCGGGTGTGTATGCCGCCGGCGACATTGTGCGCGGCGCGTCCCTCGTCGTCTGGGCCATCCGCGACGGGCGCGATGCCGCTGCCGCCATCCACCAGCAATTAATGCAGGAGCAGGCCGCATGAGCACACGCTGGCAACAGGATGCAGCTCACCTTGCGCAACACGGGCTCTATTCACCCGCGGATGAGCATGATGCCTGCGGTGTT
This sequence comes from Pseudomonadota bacterium, assembly GCA_040384265.1. Taxonomy (GTDB): domain Bacteria; phylum Pseudomonadota; class Alphaproteobacteria; order Rickettsiales; family UBA3002; genus QFOX01. The sequence continues at coordinate 163,398 of JAZKJM010000004.1, forward strand.
GGCCTCATCGCCGCGATTGACGGAGTGCCCCGGCGCGATATTGTCGAGCGCGGCATCGAGGGCTTGCGCAACATGTGGCACCGCGGTGCGGTCGATGCGGATGGAAAAACCGGCGACGGCGCAGGCATCCATATCCAGCTCCCGCAAACATTTTTTGCCGATTACATCGCCCGCATCGGCAAGCAGCCGGATGCGCGCCTTGCGGTCGGCATGGTGTTTTTGCCCAAGAAAAACTTCGCCGCACAGGAGCTATGCCGCGCCATTATTGAAACCGAAATCCTGAGGCTGAATTACAGCATCCACGGCTGGCGTCAGGTGCCGGTGGTGTCGGACGTAATCGGCGACATCGCCAATGATTCGCGGCCGGAGATCGAGCAAGTCATCATCGCCGGGCGGCCGGAATATGACGAAGCGCGCATCGAGCGCGACCTGTACCTCATCCGCCGCCGCATCGAAAATGCGGTGCGCGCCCATGCGATCCACGGCTTCTACATCTGCTCGCTGTCGAGCCGCTCCATCATCTATAAAGGCCTGTTCAAGGCCGAGCAGCTGACCAGCTTTTATCCGGATCTGCTGGATGAACGCTTCATCTCCAACTTCGCCGTTTTCCACCAGCGCTTTTCCACCAACACCGCGCCCGCATGGCACCTCGCACAGCCGTTTCGGGTGCTCGCCCATAACGGTGAAATCAACACGCTGCGCGGCAACGTCAACTTCATGCGCAGCCATGAAGCGACCTTTAGCAGCGATGCCTTCGCCGGGTTGGAGCAGGATCTCATTCCCGTCATCCCCGAGCACACCTCCGACACCGGCGCGCTCGATGCGGTGATGGAAATCCTCACCCGCGCCGGTCGCGCATTACCGCTCGCCAAGCTGATCCTGATTCCGCCCGCATGGAGCAAAAACAAGGAACTGCCGGAGCATCATCGCCATCTCTTCGCCTGCTGCAACGCCATTTCGGAGCAGTGGGATGGCCCGGCCGCCATCGCCGCGACGGATGGTGAGTGGGTCATCGCCGGGATGGATCGCCACGGCCTGCGCCCGATGCGCTACCTCGTCACCCGCGATGGCCTGCTCATTTGCGCCTCCGAAAGCGGCATGGTGGAGGTGGCGGAAGAAGACGTTCTCGAGCGCGGCCGCCTTGGGCCCGGCGAAATGATCGGCGTCAATTTGCTGCAGCAAACGCTCTATCGCGATCATGCGCTGAAAGACCATCTTGCCGCGCAGCAGCCCTATGGCGAGTGGGTCAGCAAAACCGTTCTTCTGCGCGACATTCTCGCGAGCGCACCCAAAAATGCTGCAGCCCATGTTGCAGCAGAAACCCTGTTGCAGCGCCAGCTCGCCGTCGGCCTCACCATGGAGCAGGTGGAGACCATCATCCACCCGATGGCGGCCACCGGCAAGGAAGCCATCGGCTCGATGGGGGATGATACGCCCATCGCCGTGCTCAGCCACGAGGCGCGCCCGTTCCACCATTATTTCCGCCAGAATTTCAGCCAGGTGACGAACCCGCCCATCGACTCGCTGCGTGAGCGGCGGGTGATGAGCCTGAAAACCCGCTTCGGCAATGACGGCAACTTCCTCGCGCTCGATAATTCGCACAGCGAAATCCTGCTCGCCGATACGCCGGTGCTGCTCGGCCACGAGCTTGACGCCATCGCCAGCCATTTCGCGACCCGCGTCACCCGCATCGACACGCTGTTTACCATCGGTGCGCCGGATGCGTTGCGCGACGGGCTCGAACGTATCGTCCGCGAAGCCGAACACGCCACGCTCGCCGGGAAATCCTATATCCTGCTAAGCGATGACGGTGTCGATAACACCCATGCCGCCATCCCAATGATCCTCGCCATTTCGGCGGTGCACAGCCACCTCGTCAAAAAGAAATTGCGCAAAAAAGCCTCCATCCTCGTGCGCACCGCGGAGTGCTACGACGTGCACGCGCTCGCCGTTATGATCGGCAGCGGTGCCACCGTGGTGCATCCATCCCTCGCTGAAGCGATCGCGCTGAACCGTCATCACCGCGGGTTGCTGGGTGACACCAGCCGCGAGGACGCGCTGGAAAACCTGCGTGAGGCGATGAGCCAGGGCTTGCTGAAAATCATGTCGAAGATGGGCATTTCCGTCGTCAGCGCCTATCGCGGCGGCTTGAACTTCGAGGCGATCGGCCTCAGCCGCGCGCTTGCGGCGGAGTTTTTCCCCGGCCTGCCATCGCGCATTTCCGGCATCGGCCTGAGCGGGTTGCAGGCGCGCATCTGCCGCTTGCATGCCACCGCCTATCCCGCACATGCGGCGAACGTCACCGCATTGCCCATTGGCGGATTTTACCGCCTGCGCGCGGGCAGCGAAACCCATGCCTGGTCGGGCGAAAACATCCACGCGCTGCAAAGCGCTGTCGGCAGCGGCTCCTACATGGCCTATAAAACCTATGCCGCCAGCGTCAATGCCCGCCCGCCGGTTTACCTGCGTGATTTGCTGGATTTCCGCTATCCCACGCAAGCCATCGCGCTGGAGGAAGTCGAGCCCGTCACCGCCATCCGCAAACGCTTTGTTGCACCCGCCATGTCGCTTGGCGCGCTCTCGCCTGAGGCGCATGAAACGCTTGCCATTGCCATGAACCGCATCGGCGCCGCCTCCAATTCCGGTGAGGGTGGCGAAGGGGCGGAGCGCTACCAGCCGCGCGCCAATGGCGATAATGCGAACTCGGTCATCAAGCAGGTCGCCTCGGGCCGTTTCGGCGTCACCGCGGAATATTTAAACAGCGCGCGCGAGATCCAGATCAAGGTCGCGCAAGGCGCCAAACCCGGCGAGGGCGGCCAGCTTCCGGGCTTTAAAGTCACCGCTGAAATCGCCCGGCTGCGGCATGCGACTGAGGGTGTCATGCTCATCTCGCCGCCGCCGCATCACGATATTTATTCGATCGAAGACCTCGCCCAGCTGATTTATGACCTCAAACAAATCAATCCCGGTGCAATCGTGTCGGTGAAGCTTGTTGCACAGGCGGGTATTGGCACCATTGCCTCGGGCGTCGCCAAAGCAATGGCGGATAAAATCATCATCGCCGGCCATTCCGGCGGCACCGGGGCCAGCGCGCTCAGCAGCGTCAAACATGCCGGTGTGCCGTGGGAGCTGGGCCTTGCCGAAGCCAACCAGGTGCTCACCCTCAACCGCCTGCGCCACCGCGTCACCTTGCAGACGGATGGCGGGCTGAAAACCGGCCGCGATATCGTCATCGCCGCGATTCTGGGCGCGGAGGAATATGCGCTTGGCACCGCCGCGCTCGTCGCCATGGGCTGCCTGATGGTGCGCCAATGCCATAGCAACACCTGCCCGGTCGGCATCACCACGCAGGACGAAATGCTGCGCAGCAAATTCACCGGCACGGTGGATAAGGTGGTGAACCTGATGAGCTTCGTCGCCGAGGAAGTACGCGAGATTCTGGCATCCCTCGGCGCGCGTTCGCTGAACGAGGTGATCGGCCACACCGAGCTGCTGCAGCAGGTGAACCGCGGCACCGAGGAGATGGTCGATCTCGACCTCAACACCGTCCTCACCAAGGCGGATGCCGGGCCACATGCGCGTTATTGCACCATGGAAGGCCGCAACGAAGTCGCGCCGACGCTCGATGAGGACATGCTGGATGCTGCCGCTGAAGCGCTCACCAAAGGCGAAAAAATCCAGCTCGCTTACAGCGTGCGCAACACCATGCGCGCCATCGGCACGCGGTTGTCGTCGCTGGTCGTCACCCATGGCGGTGTGCAGCATGCGGATCAAATTACCCTGCGTTTGCGCGGTTCTGCGGGCCAGTCGCTCGGCGCATTCCTCACCCGCGGCATCCGCATCGAGCTGTATGGCGATGCCAATGATTATGTCGGCAAGGGCCTATCGGGCGGCACCATTATGCTGCGCCCGCGCCCATCGAGCAGCTTGCTGCCGCAGGATAACACCATCCTCGGCAACACGGTGCTGTATGGTGCAACCGCGGGCCTGCTGCTTGCCAACGGGCAGGCGGGCGAGCGCTTCGCCGTGCGCAATTCCGGCGCGGATGCGGTGGTCGAGGGCTGCGGCTCCAACGGTTGCGAATACATGACCGGCGGCAGCGTCGTTATCCTTGGCGAGGTCGGCCAGAATTTTGGCGCGGGCATGACCGGCGGCATGGCGTATGTCTATGACCCAAACAGCAGCTTCAGCGCGCGGCTGAACGGCGAAACCGTGATTGCCCAGCGCCTCGCTTCCCGTCATTGGGAGGCGCAGCTTTATGCCTTGCTGCGCGAGCATTACCGCCAGACACAGTCGCCCCTCGCAGAAACCATCCTCGCTGCATGGGATGCAGAAAAACAGCATTTCTGGCAGGTCTGCCCGAAGGAAATGATCGCCCGCATTGCCCAGCCACTGAGCGATGATGCCGCCCGCGCCCGCAGCGCCGGGTGATGCGCCTGCGCCGCAGCATTCTGCGCATGACGGCGGGCCTTGTGCTGCTGCTTGCCCTCGCGTTTTTCCTGCTGCCATGGAAGCTGTGGCTGGGCGATAAACTCATCGCCATCCTGCAGCAAAAAGGCGTGCAGTCGGTCGCGCTGACGGTCGATCATGTCGGCCTGCGCGGCATCACCCTGCGCGATCTTTCCGTGGGTGAGCAGGCACCGCTGCGGCTTGGCCAGATCACCGTCGATTACCGCCTGCGCGAGGTGACGTTACGCGGCCTCAGCCTCGAAGCGCAGCAATCGGAAACCGGCTGGGCGCTCAGCGGCCTCGATGCGCTTTCTGCCGCATCGCCTTCCGCCGCACCGATGGCCATACCCGTTACACCCGAAGCGCTGGCGGCGATGCCCTTCCGCCGCGCCAGCCTTGAGGGCCGCTTGCATGTGGCAGGCAAGGCCTTCACCGCAGATGTGCCGCTCGCCTTCGAATGGCTCAAAGGCGATGAGATTGCAGTAATGTTCGCAGGCGACGCCACCGCCGGAAAATTCGGCGAGGCCACCTTCACCATCGGCAAACTTTTCTGGGGTGTGAAGCTGGATGCCGCGAACGCCCAGTGGGCTGGCAGATGGAGCATCGACCCGATCACCATTGCCTCATCCGCCGTGGCCTTGCCGCCGCTGGTCTGCAGCGGTGACACCACTGCGCAGGCGCAGCGCGTGCGCGTCACCGGCAACTGCGCCAGCGCCGACAAAACATTCCTGCTCGATGCGGCGCTCGATTACCGGCTGGATGCACCGCAGCAATCCACACTCACCATCACCCGCGCGCAGATGCCGTGGAGCGGCGGCAAGCTCGCCGTGCGCGATGTGGTGGTGCCGCTCGGCGCGAAAAAAGCGATCACCATCGCCTTGCGCATCGACCAGGTCGATATTGCTGCGCTGATGCAAACATTGCTCGGCGACCGCGTGAAAGCGACCGGCGTAGTGTCGGGCGTGGTGCCCATTACCATTGGCGCGGATGGTTCGCTCCGCTTCAAAGATGCGGCGCTGAAAGCGCAGCAGCCGGGCATCATCGCCCTCGCGCCGGAAACGATTCCCGGCGACAATGCGCAGGTGGCGCTGGTGCGCGAGCTGCTGAAGAACCTGCATTATAATCTCCTCTCGCTCGAGCTGAACAGCGGCGATGACCGAAAACTGGGCGTGACGCTGGCAGTGGAGGGCGTGAACCCGGATGTGGAGCAGGGCCGCCCAATAAAATTGAAGGTGCATTTAAGCGGGGATGTGCTAGACCTAGTGAAGCAGAATTTGCTGCTGATGACCGATCCGAAGCAGTTTATCCAACAGGGGCACGATGAAAACCATTAGCGCATTCCTTCTGCTCGCACTTGCCGCGAGCGCTTGCTCACCCACCGTGCAGCTGCAAGCGCCCGACAAGCCAATCGAGATTAACCTCAACGTCACCATCGAGCAGCATGTCAAAGTGTCGATCGAAAAAGACGTCGGCAAATCCATCCAGCAACGCAAAGATATTTTCTAGGGAGACCCGCATGAAACGTTCCTTTTTCGCCGCGTTGATCGTCATTGGCAGCATGGTTGCCGCACCGGCATTCGCCATCGATTTACAGGAAGCCCGCAGCAACGGCATGGTCGGCGAAAAGCTCGATGGCTATGTCAGCGCGCTCAAACCCTCGGCGGATGTGAACGCGCTGGTGGCGGATGTGAATGCCAAGCGCCTGCAGGAATATACCCGCATCTCGAAGCAAAATAACGAGCCGGTGGCCATCGTCGCCAAGCTTGCTGCGCCACAAATCATCGGCGGTCTTGGCGCAGGCAGCCAGTATCAAGCGTCCGACGGTAGCTGGAAAACCAAGTAGTTTTTTAGGCGGCGTGCACCAGCTCCACCTGCACCACATCGGTACGGCTGATGGAGAATGCGGCAGCGCAAATGCTTAAGTAAAAGCGCCAGTTGCGGATGAACGCCTCGCTATAGCCCATCGCCAGCACCTGGTCGCGCGCCGCATCGAAGCGGGTCAGCCACTCACGTAATGTCTGCGCATAATCCTGGCCGAAGGAAAACACTTCGCGCGTCTGTAGTCCGGCCTTGGCCGCCTCTTCGCGGAAGCGGGCGACGGAGGGCAGCATGCCGCCGGGAAACACATAATGGCGGATGAAGTCGCTGACGCTGCGGTAATCCGCGAAATTTTCATCGCGCACGGTGATGGTCTGGATGATGGCGGAGCCGCCGGGCTTCAGGTTCTCGCGGATGCTGGCGAAATAATCCGGCCAGTATTTTTCGCCGACCGCCTCGAACATTTCAATGGAAACAATCGCATCGAACGCGCCATGCGTATCGCGGTAATCCTGCAGCAAAATATCGGCGGTGTCGCCCAGCCGCGCCCGCGCAAACGCATATTGCGCCGGCGAGACGGTGATGCCGGTGGTGCGGTGGCCGCGCGCCGCAGCTTGTTCCGCAAACCCGCCCCAGCCGCAGCCAATCTCGAGAATCTGCGCCGGTGGTGCGCCCAAATGGTCGAGAATACGCGCATATTTGTTGCGCTGCGCCGTGGCCAGATCCGTCGCGCCCTGATAGAGCGCGGAGGAATAGGTCATCGTTTCATCCAGCCATAGCCGGTAGAAATCATTGCCCACATCGTAGTGGGATTGGATGTTGATGCGGCTGCCGCGGCGGCTGTTGCGGCGCACGAAGGAATTATAGAGCGCAAACACCCGGCGGTTCAGCCACGAACCATGGGCGAACGACTCCAGATGCTCCAGATTCAGCAGGAACAGCGCGATAAGATGCTCCACACTGTCAGACTCCCATTTGCCGTCGATATAATCCTCGCCCAGCCCAATATCGCCGCGCGCGATCAGCCGCGTCAGCACGTTCCAGTCATGCATGATGAAGCGCACCTCCGGCCCGGCCTGATGGCCGCGATAGTGGGTGGTTTCACCCTCGGGCGAGGTGAAATGCAGCGTGCCGAATTCCAGCTTTGCCAGCGCCGCAAACCAGCGCTTCTGAATGAACGAAATGGGCAGGAAATTCATCGTGAAACCTCGGTGGTCGGTGGGGCGGGCTTGCGGCGATAACGGATGCCTTTGAGCACCAGCTTAAGCGCCTGGTAATGGATGAGGCCGATGACTTTGAACGTCACCAGCGGGTAGCGCACAAAGCACCACAGCAGCGCCGCATCATTCAGCGTGCGGCGTTTGCCGGTGAGGGCGGTGGAAAGCAGCAGCCCATCCGCATCATGATGGTCGATCCACACGCCGATTTTCTCGTCGCGATAAACAAAGCGAAAGCGGTACGAACCCGCTACCGGCAGGAACGGCGAGACATGGAATAGCTTGCGCGATTCCAGCCAGTCATCGGCACCAATCATGCGGCCATCCTCGTGGTAGGAAAGGTAGCAATGCCGCTCACCAAACGTGTTGCGCACTTCGGAAAGTACGCAGGCCAGCTCGCCGTTTTTGCTGCAGCAAAACCAGAAGCTGACGGGGTTGAATACATACCCCAGCACCCGCGGCAGGGTGAGCAGCACCATCTCGCCATCGGCATGGGTGATCTTCCATTCCGCCAGCACATCGCGCACCCAGCTTTCCGTGGTGGCGGGCGTCGCCGCATGGTCACGTGCGTAAAAGCTGAATAGGTTAAACCGTTCCAGCGACACCAGCCACAGCCGCGCCAGCTGCGCAATCTGCTGCAGCGGCAGGCAGAAATAATAGACATGGTAATGGAAATGGTTACGCGTTGGCCGGTGGCGCGTATGCACCACATCCGCCACCAGCAGGCCGTGTGCTATGCCCATGGAATGCGCGCCCCCATCGCCTGTGCAACGCGCACTGCGCTCAGCAGCCCGTCCTCGTGAAACCCGTAGCGCGTGTAAGCGCCCGCGAACCAGCAGCCGTTGATGCCCTGCAATTCGCCCATGCGCCGTTGCGCCGCCATCGCCGCGCCGGTGAAAACCGGGTGCTCGAATTGGTGTGTATCGAAGACATGCTCGGGCGCAATGGGGGTGAGGGGGTTCAGCGTCACGAACAGCAGGTGTTTTTCGTCGATCGACTGCAGCAAATTCATCCAATAGGTGACGGAAATGGCAGGTTCGGCACCACCCGTGCGGGCATGATAGACCCAGCTCGCCCAGCAGCGTTTGCGCCGCGGCATCACGGATGCGTCGCCATGCAGCACCGCCTGGTTAGGCTGGTAGCTGAACGCGCCGAGGATCTCGGTTTCGGCGGCGCTGGCGTCTTCCAGCATGGCGAGTGTCTGGTCGGCATGGCTGGCGAACACCACCTCATCATACACTGAAACGCCCCCCTGGCTATCGCGCACATGCACCTTGCCATCACGCCGGGTGACACCCACCACCGCGCAGTTGGTGCGGATTTTATGCGCAAATGCTGCAGTGATGCGTGCAACATATTCCCGCGAACCGCCCGTAACCGTATACCATTGCGGCTGCCCGGAGAAGGCCAGCAGCCCATGGTTTTCAAAGAAATGCACAAAGGTCGCGGCCGGAAAATCAAGCATCATCGTCGGCGAGCAGCTCCAGATCGCGCCGCCCATCGGCAGCAGGTAATTGGCGAGGAAGCCGCGGCCCAGTTTCAGCTGCGCCACCAGCTCGCCCAGCGTCATCTCGGGTGCCGCATCCACCATCGCGCGCGCATGTTTGTTGAAGCGCAGCACATCGCGGATCATGCCGTAAAACTTTGGGTTCAGCAGGTTGCGGCGCTGGCCGAACACGCCGTTGAGGTCGCGCGCGCACCACTCGAACGCGCCGCCATCGATGGTGGCGGCAAAGGTCATATCGCTTTTTTGCACCGGCACGCCCAGCTGCTTAAACAGCCCGACAAGGTTGGGGTAATTGCGCTCGTTGAAAACAATAAACCCGGTATCGACCGGAATGCTCACACCGCCGGTTTCCACCATGCGCGTGCGCGTGTGCCCGCCAATTTCCGCCGCGCGCTCATAGACCGTGATGTCGTGATGCGGGTGCAGCAAATGGGCCGCCCCCATGCCGGAAATGCCGGTGCCGATAATCGCAATGGATGCCATGCAGTCACTACCTTGCTGTTATATAGGCGACGGGGGATCCCTATCACAGTTTTTATGTAAGGCACAGGCGATCAAAAGGAAAATTACGAATAGGCAATCCATGCGTTACACGCTTGCGGTGCGCTGAAAAGCGCCGTAGCCTGCGGCCATGGCCCACCCATTCTCCATCAAAAAACGTGCGGCGCTGCTGGTGAGCGGCCTGCTGCTGTTGGCGACCACCGCCTGTACCACACTGCTCAACGCTTCCATCCCGCAGGAGGGCTATACGCTGGTGCGCAACGTGGCGTATGGCGACCAGCCGCGCCAGACACTCGATATTTATACGCCCACAGGCCACGAAAAACCGCGCGGCGTACTGCTGTTTTTCTATGGCGGCAGCTGGCAAATGGGCGCGAAGGAGGATTACCGCTTCGTCGGCGAGGCCTTCGCCAGCACGGGCTACATCACCGTCATCGCCGATTATCGCGTCTACCCGGAGGTATATTTCCCGCAATTCGTGGAGGATGGCGCGCGCGCCGTGGTCTGGCTGCATGGCCATATCGCGCAGTATGGCGGCGATGCAAACCGCCTGTTCGTCAGCGGCCATTCCGCGGGCGCGCATATCGCCGCGATGCTCGCGCTGGATGACCGCTATATTACCCGCGCGGGCGGCAGCCCGGACTGGATCCGCGGCACGCTCGGCATCGCAGGCCCCTATGATTTCCTGCCGCTGACGGATGCAAAGCTGATCGCGCTGTTCAGCAAACAACCCATCGCGCAAACGCAGCCGATCACCTTCGCCACCCACAAAACCGCGCCAATTTTTCTTGCCACTGGCGATGCGGATGACACCGTCGCGCCGAAAAACAGCTATCATCTGGCGGAGAAACTAAAAGCCCAGCATAGCCTGGTGGATTTGCGAACCTATCCGGATGTCGGCCATATCGGCATCGTTCTCGCCCTCGCGCAGGGCTTCCGCAACAAAGCGCCGTTGCTGGAGGACATGGTCGCGTTCATGGATGCAGCGCGCTAATATCGCGGCACGGGCTAGAGCTTCGAAATCATCGTCTCCAGCGCCACTTCGGCTTCGGCCAAATCCTTGCTCACTTGGGCATGGGTTTTGTTGAGGCGGGTGAGCTGGCTGGCATCGCCGCCCGCGCAAACAGTGGCGATTTCATTTTCGAGATCATCCTTGCGCTGGGTCAGGTTGAGCACTTTTTCTTCCTGCTTGGCGATGTCTTTTTCGGTCTTGTTCCCGCCGGATTTTTTCTCGTTCTTGCCCGCGCGTGCTTCCTTTTTCGCGCTATCGCGCTCGCGGCGGCGCTGCTGCACAATCAGGTTGCGGTAGCCGTCGAGATCGTCTTCATACGGCACACAGGTGCCATCCGCCACCAGCCACAAACGGTCGGCCACGTTGGCCACCAAATGCGGGTCGTGGCTGACCAGAATCACCGCGCCGGTATAGTTGTTGAGCGCCTGCATCAGCGCCTCGCGCGCGTCCATATCAAGGTGGTTGGTCGGTTCATCGAGCAGCATGATATGCGGCGCGTCGTAGCTCATCTGGCAGAACAGCAACCGCGCTTTTTCACCGCCGGAAAGCTCGCCCACCTTGGTGTCGGCCTTATCCTTGTTGAAGCCGAAATGGCCCAGCAGCGCCCGCACTTTTGGCTCCGGCGCGCCAATCATCTGCTGGCCCATCACCTGCGTTGGTGTCAGATGCACTGGCAATTCATCGGTCTGGAACTGGGCGAAATAACCCACCTTCAGCTTGCCGGATTTCGTAACATCGCCCATCAACTGCGGCAGGCGGCCGGAAAGCAATTTCACCAGCGTCGATTTCCCGTTCCCGTTCGCGCCAAGCAGGGCGATGCGGTCATCCATATCGATCCGCAGGTTGAGGTTTTTGAGGATCGGCTTACCCGTCTCATAACCCGCATCCACATGGTCGAGCACAATCAGCGGCGAGCGCAATTCCTCGGGTTTGGGGAAGTTAAACGCTGTCACCCGGTCGGCCATCACCGCGTCCACAATGTCCATTTTCTCGATGGCCTTGAGGCGGCTTTGCGCCTGCCGCGCCTTCGAGGCGGTGGCGCCGAAGCGATCCACGAATGCCTGCATATGCGCCTTTTGCGCCAGCTGCTTCTCGCGCAGCGATTGCTGGTTCAGCATCTTCTCGGCGCGCATGCGCTCGAACTCGTCATACGTGCCGGTGTAAGACGTCAGCTTCTGGTTTTCCATATGCAGGATATGGCTCACCGTTTTGTTCAAAATATCGCGGTCATGGCTGATGATGAGCAGCGTTTCCGTATAGCGCATCAGGTAGTTTTCCAGCCACACCATCGCCTCGAAATCAAGGTGGTTGGTCGGTTCATCGAGCATCAGCAGGTTGGGTTGGCGAAACAGCGTCGCGGCCAGTGCCACCCGCATCCGCCAGCCGCCGGAGAAATCCGAAATCGGGCGGTTCTGCGCTTCCTCGTTGAAGCCGAGGCCCGCCAGGATCGTCGCCGCGCGCGAGGGTGCGTCATAGGCATTAATCTCATCCAGGCGCGTATAGATATAGCCGATGCGGTCGGGGTCATGCGTCACTTCCGCCTCGCGCATCAGCGCTTCGCGCTCAGTGTCGGCGGCCAAAACAATATCGATCAGGCGGGTATCGTCGTCGGGCAGATCCTGCCGCACCATGCCCATGCTGGCGCCTTTGATGAGCGAAATATCGCCGCCATCGGCCGTCAACTCGCCTGCCACCAGCTTGAACAGCGTGGTTTTGCCCACCCCGTTGGGCCCAACCAGCCCCACCCGGTGGCCTGCGGGAATCGACAGCGAGGCCTTGTCAAACAGCGTGCGCCCGCCGACGCGGTAGGTGAGATCGTTGATAAACAGCATGGTGGAACAATCTGGTAAATGTGTGGTAAAGCCACGCGCGTCATAGAGTGCGCCGCAGCATCGGTCAACAAAACACGCGATTTTCCTGCAAACTTCACTTGAGATTGGCCGTTTTTGGGATTATCGAGCAGAGAAATCACCTGATGGAGCCGTTATGACCACGCCCACCCATGCATTCATCGTCCGCGACGTGATGCGCGATTCGCCCACCATGAGTGCCGCTGCCATGGCGGATGCCGCCAAAGCACGCGGCAAAAAAGTCGAGATTGTCACCGTCGGCGACCTCTTCCCAAAACCGCCGCAGGAGGAGGTCGAGGGCTGGCTTGCCACGCTGCATGCGGATGCCAAAAAAGCCAACAGCGCCAGCGATGAGAAATTCAGCACCATCCGCGATGCCAGCAAGCTTTACGCCTATTCCGAAACCACCGGCCTGCCATCGCTGCGGGCGGCGGCGGCGGAGTGCTTCACGCGCGACACCGGCCTTGCGGCAACGCTGGCGGATGTCTGCATCGGCACCGGCGGCAAGGGTGCGCTTAACGGCGCACTGGCCGTGTTCAAACCCGGCGACACGGTGTTTGTCACCGCACCCGGTTGGCCCACCAACTACGACATGTTCCCCGCCGGGGTAACGCTGGTCGAACTCGCCACCGGCGACGGCATTTTGCGCGAAGCGGTGCTGATGGAAGCACTCGCCACCCACCGCGAGCCCGCCGCCATCCTCATCAACGCGCCATGCAATCCGACGGGTGCTAACTACACCCCTGCTGAGCGCGAGGCGTTTTTTGCTGCGGTTGGGGCTGCAACAAAAACCACGATCGTTCTCAGCGACGACCCGTACGGCAAACTGCTGTTCGACCGCATGCCCTATGACATTGGCGCGGTGCTGCAACGCGGCCCGGCCGAGAAGGCGCTGTTCGAAGCGGGCCGCCTGGCCTGCTTCCGCACCGTGTCGAAGGAATATGGCCTCGCCGGGTTGCGGGTTGGCTTCATCGTCTCGAAAAACAAAACCATGGTCGCGTCCTTGAAGAAATGGAACGAGAGCAAGGGCGGCGGCATGGGCGTGGAAGACCAGCTGAAAGCGCAAGCCGCACTCATGTATGGCGACGGGTTCATCACCCGCACAGTCGCCACCCTCATGGAGAAACGCGCGCTGCTGCTGGATGGCATTGCCGCGCTGTCCTATGCCAGCGTCGATGCGCCACGCGGCACCATTTATGGCTGGGTCGATTTCAGCGCCCTCAACGGCAAAACCGTGCCCGCCAGCGCATCGGAAACCGGCGCGGCCTATGCGATCGATTCCGCCGCGGCGATGATGCGCTATCTGGTCAATGTCGCCGGTGTCTGCGGCGTTCCGGGCGTACCGTTTTATGCGCCGGACTCACCGGCTGCGACCGCCGATTGGCATGTGCGCATTTCCTTCTGCTGCGATACCGCGCAGTTGCAACGCGCCATGACAAATCTTGCAGACGCCGAGAAACTACTTACCGCTAGTGGCAGCCAGCTTGGTGCGGCATAGCGCACACCGTGCCGCGCGGTAAGGGCATCTCGCCAGTTGGCGATGCCAGCTCCAGCTCCAACCGTGCCGCTTTCAGCTCGCGCTGATAGTCCGGGTTGCTGCGCATTTTCGTATAGAGCAGGTAGGCAAGGCGCTTGCCGCCCGCCACGTCGTGCGGGAAATGCACGCCGCCATCCACCCGGTGGAAGCCGATTTCGCTCGCCCGCGCCAGCAGCGCATCACGCTTTTTCGGGAACAGGTCGCCCAGCACATACGCCCAGACGGTGTTGGTGGTGGTGTGCCCGCTTGGGTAGCTGGGGCGGGTGATCGGCTTGGTGTAAAGCTGCACACGGTGATCCGCCACCCACGGGCGGTCGCGCTTCCAGTAATCCTGCATCGCATCGCCCGTGCGCCAGGCGTCGGATGCCGCATGGGCGAGCAGCGTAAACAGCGCTGGGTGGGTGTCCTTGTCATAACCCGCGCCCAGCACCGGCTCAATCAGCATCCCCGGGTGGATATGGTCTTCGGCCAGAATCGTCGCTTTCTGCGCATCGGTGAGGGCGGCCTGACGGGCGAGGATACCATCGATTTCCGCATCATAGATTTTCGTATGCGGCGCCGGCGGTGTACCCAGCACGCGCACACCCACATCCTCCACCCCAACAAACTGGCGCGGGTAGGGGTATTTATCACCGCCCGCACAGGCGGTGAGGGTGAGCAGCAGGGGTAACAGCAGGTGACGGAATTTCATGGCGACCTCGCGAAGCGGTGAATGGCGATGAACCTGCCACGCTTAACCGCACCACGCAACCACGAAGCTTATGCCTTCAGCGGCGCCAATTCCGAGCGGCGCAGGTTGAGATAGACCAGCACGGTGGACGACACGTAAATCGACGAATAGGTGCCGATAATCACGCCGAAAATCATCGCTGCCGAGAAGCCGAACAGCACTTCGCCGCCCAGCAGCACCAGGCCCAGCAGCGCCATCAGCACGGTGCCGCCGGTGAGGAAAGTGCGCGCCAGCGTTTCGTTGATCGCAAGGTTCAGCACATCGGCCACCGGCTTTACTTTAAACTTGCGCAAATCCTCGCGCACGCGGTCATAAATCACCACCGAATCGTTGATGGAATAGCCGATGACCGTCAGCACCGCCGCCACCGAGGTGAGGTTAAATTCAATCTGCGTGACGGAGTAAAACCCGAACACGAGGATCGCATCATGCGTCAGCGCGAGGATGCCGCCCAGGCCATATTGCCACTCGAAGCGGAACCAGAGATAGAGCATCATCGCCCCCATCGCGAAGGCGAGCGCAAGGAAACTGCCACGAATCAGCTCATCGCCGACCTGCGGGCCGACATAATCCACGCGCAGATACTCGATCGGCGCGCCGTAGCCCGCATCCAGCGTTTTGCGCACGGTCTGGGCAACCTGGTTCTGGTTCTCGTCACCCTCGGGCTTAAGGCGGATCATCACCTCGCGGCCATCATTCCCCACCGATTGCAGGCTGGCGTTTTTCGTATGTTCCGTTTCCAGCAGGGCGCGCATTTTGCTGACATCCGCCGCGTGCTCGGTGCGCACTTCCATCACCACGCCGCCGGAGAAATCAATGCCGAAATTGAGACCCTGCGTGGCCAGCGAGCCAAAGCTGACGAGAATACCAAGGAGGGTGATCGCAAACCCAACCTTGCGGTAGCCGACAAACTCGAACTTCGGCACGGTGGGGAAAATCTGGAACGGAAAACGCATGGGAGCCTCTTTATTTTTTGTCATTCCCGCCGAAGCAGGAATCCAGTGCGCTGAAAGCGCAAAGCACGATTGGATGCCCCGCTTGCGCGGGAATGACACTGTTTAACTATAGTAAGTTTCCTTGTTCAGCGTCTTCTCCGACGCGTCGACAATGAGGGTGATGGCGCAATCGCCGGTGATGTTGATGGTGGTGCGCAGCATATCGAGCACGCGGTCAACGCCCAGCAGCAGGCCAATGCCTTC
Organism: Pseudomonadota bacterium; assembly: GCA_040384265.1. GTDB lineage: Bacteria > Pseudomonadota > Alphaproteobacteria > Rickettsiales > UBA3002 > QFOX01. The sequence goes on from JAZKJM010000004.1 coordinate 179,218, forward strand.
GATCGGCAGGCCGATGGAATGCAGCACCATGCCCATGAAAATGATCGAGCCCGAAGGAATCCCCGCCGCGCCGATGGAGCCGAACGTGCAGGTCAGCAGCAGCATCGCGTAATCGAGCGTGTGCAGCTCGACGCCGAAGAACTGCGCAAAAAACAGCGCGCAGATGCCAAGGTAAATCGCCGTGCCATCCATGTTGATACAGGCACCCAGCGGCAGCAGGAACTGTGTCGATTGTGGCGAAACACCCAGCTTGGTTTCCACCTCGCGCATCGCGGTGGTCAGCGTTGCTTTCGAGCTGGAGGTCGAAAACGCCATCAGCTGCGTGGTGACAAGCTTGCGGTAGAAGATGAACGGGTTAAGCCGCGCCAGCAGCGCGATCATCACGCCAAACAGCGCGTATTGGAAGGCGCAGGCCGCAATCACCGCCGCACACAGCTTGGCGAGGATTTTAATGATCTCCACCCCTTGCGTGCCCACCGACCATGCCATGAAGCCAAACACCGCCAGCGGCGCAAGGCGCACGATATACTCGATCATCTTGAAGATGATCTGGCCGAAATCATACAGCGTCTGGCGTGGCCGCGCGGCGCGGTCGCCCATCATGTTCATGGTGATGCCAAACATCACCGAGAACACAATCACCTGCAGCAAATGCCCTTCCGCGAAGGCCTGGAAGATATTGGTGGGGATCAGGCTGAGCAGGAAATCCTTCACGTTCATCGGCGGCACTTCGGCGGCGCCGCCGCTGGCGCTGGCGAACTCGTTGATGTTCACATGCAGCCCAAGGCCCGGCTGGAACACTGTGCCTGCGACCAGCCCGATGACGACCGCAAAAATCGCGGTGAACAGGTACGCCGAGAGGCCTTTAAAGCCGACGCGCTTGAAATTCGCGCCATCGCCCATGCTGGTGATGCCCGAAACAAGGGCGAGGAACACCAGCGGCACCACCACCATTTTGATGAGGTTAATGAACACCGTGCCCAGAATTTTGAAAGCAGCGGCGTCCTCTTTCAGCACAAAACCGGTGATGATCCCCAGAATAAGGCAGATAATAACCTGCTGCCACATCTTGAGACCAAGTACCGTGAATTCCTTAACGTCTGCACCGGCCATGAAAAACTACCTGAAACATGTTACGAAGGGGGGCATGAAATGGCCGCCACCATAGCAGCGCAAACGCCATTGGCTAGTAATTTTCGAGGCTGACTGTGCGGTGCAGCAATGGGGGTGCTGATGTGGATAACTCATGCTTGAACCGCGTACTCGGGCGCGGTCGAAATCTACGCAAGTGATTCTAGGTTAGAGCGCTCAGGACATGGGCGGGCGCGTGGCATAAAAAAGGCGAGGATTTCTCCCCGCCTTTTTATTCCGTATGCCACGTAACTCTTACGCAAACATCTTGGCAAACCCGCGCTTGGCACGGTTTTTCCAGTGGCCGCGATGGTAGGCATCCGAGCACATGAGCGGCAGCACGCTGCCGGCTTCGGCGAACACCATTTGCTCCAGCGCCGTATCGACTTTGCCCCAGCTGCAGGCTTCCTTCAGGGTGGAGGAGCTGCACGCACCGTCGCGCACATCGGCGATGGTGAGCTGGATGGCGTAGGCATGCATCTCGGCTTCCTGGCCGAGGATTTCGGCGCAGACAACGGTGTCTTGCGTGAAGTTCTTCGGCACGCCGCCGCCGATCATCAGCAGGCCGGTTTTGCCAGCTTTGATTTTGATGTCGGTCAGTTCACGGAAATCGGCAATCGCATCAAGCACCATGTGCTTTTTCGGATTATCGACCTGATGCTTCACAAGGCCAAACCCGGCCGAGGAATCGACGAAGGCCGGGCAGAAAATCGGCACATCGTTTTCGTAGGCCAGCTGCACCAGCGAGTCTTTTTTCTTGGCGTTGCCGTTGGCGAGCCATTTGCCCATTTCGCGGATGAACTCGCGCGAGCTATAGGCGCGCGGCTCAAGGGAGTTCGCGATATCGAGAATGGTGCCGTCGCAGGCTTGCAGCTCTTCCTCGTCGATATAGGTATCGTAGATACGATCAATATAGAGCTCGCGCAGGTATTTATCGTCCTGCCCCGAGGCGTTGCCCTGGTAATGCTTGAAGCCCAGCGCTTCGAAGAAATCCATGTCCACAATCGTCGCGCCCGTCGCTACGATCGCATCGACCATGTTGTAGCGGATGAGGTCGGCATACAGCTTCATGCAGCCGCCTGCGGAGGTGGAGCCGGCAACGGTGAGGATGATCGAGCAGTCCTTATCGGCCAGCATCGTGTTGTAGATGCTGGTCGCGCGTGCGAGGTCGCGGCTGGTGAAGCTCATGTTGGTCATGCCGTCGATGATCGGGCGGGCATCGAAGCTGGTGAAATCGATATGCTCGACGGTTTTGCTGAGCAGTTCCGCTTTCGCGTTGGTTTTGGCTTTAGGGGCAGCGGTCATGGTGGTTCTCCAGATAATAATCGTATTGCGAGGGTTTATAGGCCCTCTCCCAGGGGAGAGGGCCAGGTTTGCTTAACCAACCGCCACTTTGGCGACGCGGCGCTCGACTTGCGGTGCATTGTACAGGCTCATCAACGGCTCGTCCTTCACGACGACCGGTTGCTGCGCAATCGAGAAGCCGTTGAAACGGGTCGCCATGGTGCGACCATAGGCGCCAAGCTGGCCGATTTCGAGGTAATCGCCCTCTTTCACGTCTGCAGGGAGCATGAACGGGCCTTTCATGAAATCGAGCGTGTCGCAGGTCGGGCCGTAGAAGCTGAAGCCCTTGAGCTCCTCCGCACCGGCCCGGCCAAGCAGCTGGGCCGGGAAGATGAACTTCGGTACCCCGGCATCGAACAGCGACCCATACGTGCCGTCGTTGAGGTACAGGAAGTCGCCTTTGCGGGCTTCCACACGCACCACCACCGAGCCGGACTCCGCCACCAGCGCGCGGCCGGGTTCGCAGAACAGCTCGCAGCCATGGGCTTTCACCAGGTCACGCGTCGCATCGTGGATGGCGCTGAAATACTGCGTCATGTCCGGCGGTGTCATGCCCGGATAGATCGACGGGAACCCGCCGCCCACATCCAGCGAATCGATCCGCACGCCCGATTGCTTGACGACCTGCTTGGCGAGTTTGATCGCCAGCCGGTACGCATCCGGGTGCATGCATTGCGAGCCGACATGGAAGCAGACGCCCGCATGGGCGGCCACCGCGCGCACGCGTTCCAGCAGCTTGGGTGCCATGTCGAGGCTCGCGCCGAATTTATCGGTCAGCGCCAGCTCGGCATAGGTGTTGGGAATGGCGATGCGCACATGCAGGCCCAGATCGTCGGCATATTTCGTCTCGACGAGGATCTTGGCCAGCTCTTCCTCGCAATCCAGCGAGAAATGGCGCACACCATAGGTGAAATACGCCTCACGGATCGCATGGCGCGATTTGATCGTGTGCATGAAGAACAGCTCGGCCTGCGGGAACAGCCCGCGCACCATCGCCACTTCGTGCAGGCTGGCGACATCGAACTGGCGCACGCCGTTGGCCCACAGATCCTTGAGCACATGCTCGTCCGGATTCGTCTTCACGGCATACAGCACGCGGCCACGAAATTTGGACAAAAACAGATCCGTGGCGCGTTTCAGCGCGTGTGGACGATAGATAACAACAGCTTGTTCAGGCTGTAAATGCTTTACAGCGGAGTCGGGCGATGTGTAGCTTCGCATGTCATAAATCCTCATTAGTACGTTAAACCAAAACGCACCAGCAAACCTTGCGACGGATTTATGACAGGGGTGCCAAGGTCACCTTGCTGGATCGGTTTTTGAAAACCTACCCCTCTAGGGATCTCTACACGCCATGGGATTTGCGGCCGGATCCAATTATAGATGAGTTTACGGTTTGTAAAGTAAAATTCGTGTTACGAAATGTTACGCCGCAGGCGGGCAGCCCGACAGGCAGCATTTCCGCCACAAATGGAGTGCTGGCGGTGGGATATTTTATTTGCCGGGGCTGGTCGTCTTCTGCCGGACGCATGCAGTAACAGCCTGACCATAGGCGGCTTCGTTGTTTTTGGCATAGGCCGAGAGCGTTTCGATATGGTTTTTGGACAACTCCCCGCTTTTTTGGGCAGCATCAATAATTCGTATCATAGTAGCGATCTCGCTCTTATCGCTGCTCGGTATGGGGGCATTGTAGTAAGGCGTTAATTCTTTTAACTGATTATGTGCTTGGTATAGCCGCTCCTTGACGGCATCCTTGCTGATTGTTCCAGCAGCGCCCTCGCTCCCGGTATCCGCCGCCCACTGGGCTGCCAGTCCGGCAGCCAGGAGCTTGTCAGTAGCAGGCACGCTCTTGCACGCTATTTCTGCGGCCGTTCCAGTTGGGGGGCGTCTCATGCGGTTCTCTCCGCTGTCTAGTGTTGAATGCCGCTGGCGGGCGTGGCTGTGCGTGGCGCGATAGGGCGGCCCGCATCCCCTTGGTGACTGGCGCAGGAGAATATACCGCTTTTCCCTTCCGTTCCAACCAGCGCTTCTTCCATTTTCTTCTGTTTCGGGTCATTAAAGATGGCGACGATGCCATCAATACCCTTGGGATCGTTAGCAATCCCTTCAAGAGTTTTTACGGCATGTTTGTTTTGGTTCTGAAGGGCCTCAGCATCTCCCGAGCATAGCGCCCGCTTTATTTCAAGGTCTACCTTCCAATTGACGGCATCTTCACGGTTTTGCGCGTTCGTAGCGCCGGTACTTTTGCCCGTAAGTGCATCCAGCCGTGTGTTTAGTGCTGGGGGAAGCGCGATATCAGCCATATTCAATCTCCTCTATGTTATAGACACTCTAAAACATAAACATTAACAATTGATGAATAACGCCAACCGGCTGTCAATGCGTGGCTAGCCCTTGGTCGGATGGAACACTTCCTTGCGATCCACGCCCATGTTGAACTCGCCATCTTCTTCGATGTAATCGGCGCTGGTATGGGTTTTGGGCAGCTTCACCGAGTTGTTGTTACTGATGAACGCATGGTAGGGCAGCTTGCGCACATGGTTCAGCAGGATGGCCGCAGCAAGGAAGAAGGTCGAGGCCGAGGCGAGGAAGAAGCCGTAGCCATAATATTCATAGCCCTGCTGCATGAAAATGAGGGTCAGGATCGTGTTGCTGGCAAGGTAGAACACGAAGATCCACATATTGCTGCGGCGGCAATCGAAATAGCTCAGGATGATGGTCGCAAACAGGATCAGCACCTGGAAGAACGAGCCCAGCACGCCCAGGCGGAAAATGCCCAGCTGCACGAAATACATGTTCAGCTTCTCGAAAATCTGCGGTGCCAGCAGGATGAACAGGAAGGCGATGATGCCCTGCACTACCACCAGGTTGCGCGCGCCCTCGATGATGGCTTCCATGATTTTCGCGTGGAACTGGCGGATGCGGCGCAAGCTCGCATGGGCGAGGATGTTGCCGTAGAAGCGGCGGTAATGGGTAAAGAAATTGGTCTCGATCGAGAACACGAACAGCGCGATCGACGGCAGGATGCTCATCGCGGCGAGGAACATCGCCGAGTCGTAATCCGGGTAGAAGCGCAGCTTGGAATCCAGCTGCACCGCCTCAGGCGCATACCACATCAGCCATTTATCGACCCAAAGCGCCATGTTGTAGCAGAACCCGCCGACCGCCAGTTCCCAGTATTTTTTCCAGAACGGCAGGATCGCGAAATCGGTGGTGAGATGGTACGGATATTCCGAGAAAATCCGCCCCGCGAGCAGGAACACAATGATCGCAAGGCCAATATCGTAGCCCGCCACCATGCCCGCCGCGTGGCGATCGCCGAGATATTCCGCCGCCAGCACCGCCACCGTCATCCCGATGATGAAGGTCCAGGTCACGGCTGAGAAATCCTTGAGCGCGGTGAGGTACACCGAGAGCAGCCAGACGCCCGAAATCAGGAACATATTGGCAAAGCCCGCAAGGCGCAGATCCAGCGGCATATTGAAATAAAACCCGTAGAAAAATACGGCGAGCGTCATGTTAAACGCGAACACCATGATCATGCTTTCAAGCATCACGGTGGGCGTGCTGGTGACGTTCTTGACATGGATCTGATCGGCCAGATAGCGCGTCATGATGAAATATACCGGTGCCGAAAGCGCCAGCGAGAACGAGAAGTTATAGACGATGACGCCGCGGAAATTCATCAGCTCCACACCCTCGGAGCCGCCATAGAGATAGGTGGTGAAGGCAAGCGCCACGACCGTGAACAACCATGGCCCGGCGATGGCGAATGCCGAGTGCATATAGGCCCCGGCGATGCCCATCAGGTCATCGCGCCGCGCCAGCTTATTCAGTTCAAATCCAATGCCTGCCATGTACTGCTCCTAAACGGATAACGCGAAGGCGTTATGCCGATCTCCTCAAATATTGCGCGTATAAATTGCGATACGCCTGTTGTTGAATCGTCTCGTTGTAATAATGCGCGACGCGGCTGCTGATGGCGGTGCTGGCCGCTTCGTAAAGCGCGTTGTCCGATAGTAAGGTATAGATCGCATCCGCCGTCGAGGCGGGGCTGGCCAGCGGCGTGATCATGCCGCCAAAGCCGAAATTGGGTTCTTCGCCCGCAATCCCTTCGACGATTTCGCGGCAGGCGCCCACATCGGTTGCCACAATCGGGATGCCCGCTGCACCGGCTTCGAGAATCACCAGCGGTTGGGCTTCGGAAATGCTCGTCAGCACCAGCACATCCAGCAGCGGCAGGTACTCATCCACCTTCGCCTGGCCGGTGAAGGTGATGTTGCGCTCCAGCCCCAGCAGCTGCACCAGGTTCAGGCATTCAGCATAATATTCCTGATCCTCGTCCGTCGGGCCGATGATATAGGCTTTCATGTCCGGCGTCGTCTGGCGCAGCAGGCCACAGGCGCGAATGAAGGTTTTGATGTCCTTGATCGGCACCACGCGGCCAATCAGGCCGATGGTCGGCGTCGCCGCGCGGCGATGGGCGAGGGCGGAGAAGCGCTTGATATCCACGCCGTTGGGAATAATCTGCATTTTCTCGATGCTGGCGCCGTCTTCGATCTGCGGTTTCTGGTTGCCCGAGAACAGGGTGATGATCTGGTCGCACGCATCGTAGCAGACGCGGCTGAAATTGCTGATCGAGTCGATCCACATATCGCGCAAATCGCGGCGCGGTTTGTCGATGGTCAGCGCCTTGGAGGAAGTCGCCTCCAGCCAGTCCGCCGAAATCACCTCGATGCGGCGTTCGTTGGTGTAAATCCCATGCTCGGTGACAAACACCGGCTTGCCGGTTTCCACCTTCGCCCGCGCCGCCATCAGGCCCGCATAGCCGGTGGACATCGCGTGATAAATATCAGCCTGTGGCAGGTTCGCCAGCAGCACGGAATAGACCCCGCCCGCAATCGCGCGGTAGGACCAGAAATAATCGAGGAACGAGTGATCCGGGAACGAGACCTCATACAGGGCGAGCAGCTGTTTCCAGGCCTCTTCATGGTCGAGCAGGGCGGCGGTGCCCAGCGTCGCGCGGGTGCCTTTGAGCACGTCCATGATGGTTTTCAAATCGGCCAGCGGCATGGCCTGTTCACTGGTCAGTGCGGCCAGCGGGTCGCGCAGCGCACGGTGCACCCGCGCGGCAAGGTTGGCGTTGATATTGGCGCCTTGCGCCAGGTCGTTCAGGCGGATGGTGGTCAGCCCAATCACGTTGTTCGGCAGGTCGTATTTCAGCGTCAAATCGCCATCGCGCGGCATAATGGCGCACAGGTGGAAGTTGAGATGGCTTTGCTCTTTGATAAGCCCATGCGCCCAGCCGGAAACGCCACCCGTCACATACGGGTACGTGCCCTCAAGGATGAGGCAGACATCGGCTTTTTGGTTTGATCCACGCATTATCGGTCTCTCACTTCTCATTCATGCTTCACGCGACTTGCATCCACAGGGATACGGCATCGCGAACATCTTGGGGCAGGGTGTCATGGGCGGCAATGCCGCGGCCATATTCAAGAATCGCGCGGCGCAGCTCACGGTGCTGGCCAAGGCGGAACAGGCACTCGAAATACCACAGCACCATCGTGTCCACCATCCAGCCGCGATCCAGCGCGTTGCGGAACCACTCGGCAGCTTGTTCCCATTGCTGGCTACGGAAGAGCAGACGGCCTACCGCAATCCACGCTTCGGCGGAATTAGGCGAATCCGCCAGATAGGATTTATAGGACTGGATCGCCCGCTCGCGGTTCAGTTTTTCCAGTTCGGAATCGAGCACGCCGGTGAAGGCGTAATCATCGTAAAACTTGGCGAGCACTAAGGTGAGCTGGGTGTTGCCGGGCTCTTTCACGCGGGCCAGTTCAATCCGCTCCAGCTTGCTGGCAAACTCGCGCTCCACTTTGGCGATGGCGGTGGCCGCCTGCACGCGGATGGTGTTGCTGCTATCGGCCAGCGCAACGCGGAACGCAGGCGCAAACCGTGGCGAGAAGCGCGAAGTCATTTTCGCCAGCGCCCGGCGTTTCTGGTTTTCCGAGCCCAGCCGCATCACATCGGTAAACGGCATCACGCCATAGGCGCTGGGGTTCTCGTCGATCCCCTCGATGATCGTGTCGTAAATCGTCTGCGGGTCGCTTGGCGTGTCGGTCGGGAAAATGCTCTCGTACCAATCGCCGAAACGCTGCGCGCGGGCGCGGAAAATCAGCGTACTGACAAAGCCCAGCAGCGCCCCCACCGCCCCGAAAATCCCGGTGACGGATGACACAATCGCCAGCAGCGCCAAATGCTGCACATCCATCCCGCGGCGGTATTGCGTGTAAGCAATGCCCACCGTGAAGGCCGAAACCAGCAGGTGGATCAGCAACGGAATCACCGGCCACACCGTGGTGCCGATGAACAGGTACAGGGTGAACCCATGCACGATGACAAGGATGATGGCGATGATGATGAACAGCCCGTTCAGGGCCGTCGCCTGGCTCACCATGTTGGCGTCATGCACGTCCTCGGGGACGAGCACGTCCTCGACATACTGATCGTAATCGGCCGGTGCGATGGTGCTAGCGGACTTCATGAAGCGCCTGCACAATATAGTTGAAGGTCACGCCGCTCTTGCCACGCAGCGCGCGGTCCATATCCTTGGCGATCTTGTCGCGCACGATGGCGGCACCGGCTTGCGCCGTGGCCGGCAGCAGGATGGAATATTCCTCGCCATCCGTCTGGTAATCGAACGCGAGATCGACGCTACGCAGCACCGCTTTCACTGACTCACCAATCTGGCGGGCAATGGTAATGCGGTCGGCATCCGACAGGGCTTTGGCATCGTTCAGCTTAATCACCAGCATCGACAGGTCGAAGCCGACGCGCTTGGCCAGCTTGCTCATATAATCGCTCTGGCGCTTGAAGTAGCTGTAGCTGAGCATGTTGCGCTCGGGGTTGACGATCGATTCGCTCTTCACGCTCTGGTAGTTGCGGGCGTTGACCAGCGCCGTGCCAATCCATTCGGAAAGCGCGCGGAAGGTTTCCACCGTGTTGAGCGACAGCGAGGTGAAATCCATCTGCTCGATTTTGAGCATGCCGATCACGCGGCTGGATTCTGCATCCATGACCGGGCCGGCGACAATGCCCTGGCCATCAAGCGAGATTTCATGCTGTTCGTTGGCCACCACCAGCAGCTCGCGCTGGCCCACAACGGCCTGATAAAGCGGGCTGAAAGAATCGATTTCCTGGGTGTATTTATCACCCGGCGCCCAGCCATGGATGATGGTCGCGCTCAGCTTGTTTTCATTGAACAGGTAGAGCGAAAATTTCTGCGGCCCCAGCACCGATTTCACGAGGCGTTCCACGCCCTGCATGACCGATTTGGGATCAAGCGTCTCCACCGCTTTGGCGGCGCGATAGGCTTCGATGGACGACGACAACTGGCCCGACACCTGCACTTCGAGCGATTCCTTGCGGTGCTTGACGAATTTATAGGAATCCGAAATCAGGTCTTCGCGCTGGTGCGATTCATCCAGCTCTCGCGTCAGCATGCTGCGCTCGCGGATATGGCGCTGGCGCAATTCGCCAACCACCCAGCCGCCGATGAGCCACAAAATCGGGTTGACCGAGATGGTGTAGATCCAGTCATAGTGGTTCACGCCTTCCGCCGGGGTCAGCACGCTGGTGTTGCCGATCAGGTAGAAACAGGTCGCAAACAGGGCTGCGAGCAGGCCTTCCGCCGCGCCATATTGCGCCGCCATCAGTAGTACCGGAATCCAGAACGGATGCGGATTCATATCCCAGAAGCGGTGGCCGTTGAGGACAAAAGCATCAACCAGCGTCAGGATGACAAGCAGCACCAGCATCTCGACGATGGCACTAACGCGCATCCCGAAGAAGCGTGCGTGTTCTTTTTCAACAGAAGGGGTGGGGTTCATATGCTACCTTTGCTTCACTTAAAATTTGTAGATGATGTCGGCGCCCACATCGAGCGCCTGGTTGTCGGTGTTGTTGGTTTCCTGCGCGTAACGGGCGCGGGCGCCAACCTGCCAGTTCTCGGCGATGTCCTGGTCGATATGCGCTTCCGCCAGCGGGCTGAACCCGCCATTGATGCGGTCATACGCCGCACCGCCGACCAGTAGCGCATGGGTGGTTGGCGTCCAGTCGTCGCGGTAAATACCGGTCAGCGCGTGCACTTCGCGGGTGCGCACGGGCAGCAGGTAATATTCCGTGCCGAACGCATCGGTGCGCGAATCCGGTTTGCCGCCGGTGATATATTCCCCGTCAAACCCGTAGCCAACGCCGAGATACGGCTGCGTTGCCGTCATCGGTTGGATTTCCTGGATCAGGTTGGCACGCACCAACGCGGTCTGCGCCACATCCATCTGCAGGTCGGTGCCGTAATTGTTGTACGACGCTTCGAGGCCCAGCGACGTGGTTGGCGTCAGGTTGGCATAATGGGTGAAGCCAACGCGGTCGCGCGTCGCATGCTCATACACCGCCTCGATGAAGTCCCAATACGGCCGCTTGTATTCGCCGATCAGCTTGGTGCGGCCAAGTTCGGTGGTGAAGTCGTAATACGCGCCGCCGCCTAGGGCCTTATTGTTGCTGAACAACGATGCCTGTGCCCGCTCCCCATCCGCGAAATTATAGGCGGCATACAGTTCGCCGCGTTGGCGAGTGCCGTCATAATTGCGGACCCTCCCGTCGTCTGCTGCGCGGGTTCTGTGGGTGTTGAAGTAATCGTTCTGCACGTTGGCGCCGATCTCCGCACCGCTGCGGCTATGAACAATCGTCGACAGGGTGGTGATCTGCTCATCGTTCTCGCCAAGGCCACGATACTGGTGGTCAAGCTTCACGTAATTGGCTTCCGGCGACGCGGCATTGCCGGTGCTGGTGATGTTCTGCGCCTGCAGGGTCAGCCCTTCGTTTTCCGGTGCCACGCGGCGTGCCTGCTCCACCAGCTGGATCGCCTGCGTGCGGTTGCCTGCCGCACTGGCCAGCGACGCTTCGTAGCTCAGCAATTGCGGGTCTTGCGGGTAATATTGTTTCAACGCAGTGACGCGTTCTTGCGCTTTGTCCGGCTGGCCGGAATCCTGCTCGATGCGGGCATAGAGCAGCTGCAGGCGCAGGTCTTGCTGGCGCTGTTCTTCTACCAGCGGCGAATAGTTTGGCTCGGCTGCGGGAACCACCATGAACTGCTGTTCCGCCGTCGGCACATAGCGCACGACATAGCCGGGCTTGGCCGAAATGGTCATGCTGTCATAGCCGGTTTCGCTGCCTTGCAGCCATGCCAGCTGGTCGGCTTTCGCAAGGTTAATGGGCGAGGTGCCTTCGATCGGTTTGTTAAAGCCGATGCGCAGTTCACGCCCACCGCTCAGCCGCTCCACCGATGCCACATGCGCCGACATGCCCTGCAGGGAAACGCCCTTCTGGTAGTACGGCGAATTCTTGTCATACTGGTTGGCGATTTTGGTGGCCTCATCGACATAATGGTATTCGATCAGCGCGCTCATATAATCCGCCAGCACGCCCTTGTTATCGGGGTATTGGGCGAGCAGTTCGTTGAACCCTGCTTTTGCCTGCGCATGCTGGCCAAGGCGGAATTGCGACGTATACAGGCGCGACAGCGCGTCCGGCGCCGTAGTGCTGGCGGCGGGGGTCAGCACCACCACCTGGTTATATTCCATCAGCGCGGCAGGCATGTTGCCTTCGCGGCGATGCAGCTCGGCCTTATAGAAATGCGCCTGCGCCGGGTTGGATTCCGCATCCGGAGTGGCAGTCTGCGACTGGGTGTAGAGATACTGGTCGAGATTGTGGTCAGCCGCGCTGAACTTACCCTTCGAGAAATCAAGCGCTGCCGACTGGCTGAGCGCCTTGGCGTTGGTTGGCTCGAGCGCCAGCACGCGTGCGTAGCCGCTCACCGCGGCGTCGCGGAAACCATAGGCCTGCGCGGCGCTTGCGTAATCGAGCAGGGCGGGCACATCGGTGGTTTGAGCCACCCAGCCGCGCATCGCGACGTCGTAGTTACTACGGTTGCCGCTGCTGGCCAGCATGCGGAAATATTTCTGGCGCAGCGGGCGGTTATAAAGCGCCTCGGGCGTGGTGCTGACATACTGCATCAGGTCGCCGTCGGTAGCCGTGTTGCCGATAATTTCCGACCAGCGTTGCTTGTCATACGCGTTCGCGCTGGCGGCGCGTTGCTGCACCCATGCCAGCTGTTCGCTGTTCAGCTTGCCGCCCCACAGATAGACCAGATCCTTCACTTCCTGCGAATCCGGGCCTTTATCTTTCGCCAGCTCCTTGAACAGCACCACCGCGTCGGCTTTGTGGCCGTCATTCAGCAGTTGGAAAGCAATCTGGCGTTTGTTGGATTGGCTGATGGTCGGGCTGCTGCTCATCGCCACCAACTGCTCGCGCGTCAGCTTCACCGGCAGGCCGCTCGCTTTATACGACGCTTTCTGTGTCAGCTGCGCATACATTTTCTTCCACTCACCGCCGCGTTCGCTCGCATAGCCTTTCGCAATCGGGATCACCGCATCCTTGCGGCCATTGTTGATCATCACATAGGCATAATTCAGCTGCTGGCGGGCATCGCCACGGCCTGCGCGCAGCGCGGCCTCGGCATAATCGGCCAGTTCCTTGCGGGCATTCGCATCCTTGCGCGCCATTTTGCTCAGCGTGGAAATATACAGCCCGTCATTCGCGCCGCTGTCTTTCACCTGCTCGCGCAGCAGCGGCAGGGCTTTGTCATAGGCCCCGGCGGTGATGTAGCCGTTGGTCATGATATCGCGATTCATCGGCGACGGGTCACGCGCATAGAGGCGCTCGGCGATGTCCATCGCCACGTCGCCATGGTGGCGGTCATTGGCGAGGTAGAACAGCTCCTGCAATTGCGACGCGGGCACAATGTTGGCCTTTGCTTCCAGCCACGGTTTCAGCACATCCATGCGGCCGCTCGCGGCGGCAAGGCGGTGATGGGCAATCACCACATCGGCATGCGCATCCGGCAGTGCGGCTTTGGCGCCGACCGGGTCCACCAGCTCACCCGCGCGCTCAGCGATGATGAACAGCTGCGCATATTCCGCAATCTGGTTGGGCGCCATGGCATCCAGCGCCGGGAATTGTTTCAGGATCGCCTCGAAACAGGCGGTTTTCTTCGCACGCGCGCAGGATTCCGCCAGGCGGATGCGCTGGGTGGAACCAAGCTGCGTGTTCAGCGCGGTTTCAATCCGCGCGTCCTGCGCTTTGTCGTTGCTGAGGATGGCGATCACCGCTGCCAGCACCGGCTTGCCTTCCAGCACCACCGCATCGTTGAAGCGGGTGGTGAGGGTGGTGACGATGGCAGGCGCATTATTCGCCCGTGCCACTTCAATGATGTTGAGCGCCTGCTCCTCGGTGAAGAGCTGCACATCCAGTTTGGTCGCAATCGCCTGCGCTTCCGCCATGTCCTCGCGTTTGATCGCAAGGTCGAGATAGGGCTGGTAGAGCAGCGGCGTCATTTTTCCAGCCACATCCATTTTCTGCAGGATGGCATAGGCATGATCCGCGCGGCCCGCGTTGATGTTGGCGTTCACATAGGCGACCACAAGGTCGATGTTGGTATCGAGCATCGCCACATGCGGCTCCACCAGCGCCACCGCCTTATCCGGGTGGCCGCTATAGTTGAGGATGTTACACAGGTCGGCCAGCTGGGCCGGGCGCGGGTCAGTCTGCAGTAGCGGTGCGGCACCGTCCGCCGTCGGCGCAACTGGAGCAGGGATGGGGGCAGGCAGGGGCGATGGCACCGGCGCGCTTGGGCTATTCACCCACTCCTGCGCGGCTTTGAAGGCTTCATCCACCCGGCCCTTATCGGCCAGCACGCTGACCATGATGCGGGTCATCGGATAGCTGGAGAAGGTCGGGTGTTTTACTTTCAGCGCCTCGACCGTTTTCAGCGCGCCATCGGTGTCGCCAATCACTACCTGAATGGTCGCAAGGTCAACAAATGCCTCAGGTTTTTTGCCCTCGGTCACATCGATAATACGTTGCAGCACGGCGGCTTGTTTCGGGTAATCCTTATTGGCGTTATAAATATCCGACAGCACGCGCAGATTATCTTCCGTCGGTGCGGCTTTGGCGATTTCTTCCAGCTGCAGGCTATAGCCCGCCTGGTTGCCGGCCAGCTGATACTGCTCGGCCAGTTTCTTGCGGCCGTTCACATCCGCCGGGTTGGCGGTCACATATTCCTCAAGCAGCGTGATTGCTGCCGGACGGTCGCCCGCCGCCACGCGTTTGTCCGCCAGCGCCGCCACAATCGGGTAGCTACGGTTGCCTTGCGTATATTCCGCCTCAACATCCGTCGTGCTCAGATCGACCGTTTGCGCGCCGCGGTTCTGCGTTGCCGCCACTTCACCGGCGGTTGGCAGCACATACAGGCTGATCGCAATCCCGCTGACGAGAAGAACCAGAGCGATGATAATATACTTACGCATGCGTGTAGCCTCTTACGACGGGAGTACAATGAGATCGTTAACGATGGTCGCGACGGACTGGCACTGCTTCCGGGGTGAAATGCTGAAGGTCGGGCAGGGTGACATAGGGAATAAAACCCTGTGCACGCTGCATGGCGTAGATACGTTCCAACCCTCGAGCATCATCCTGATACCAGTAATCCAGTGTAAATACCTGCAGATGCGGTGCGAGCGCGACTACGTTTTGCAGCTTTTTAGCCACTTCAGCCACCGTCTTTGGCGGAAATAGCTCAAAATGTCCAGTAGAAACATTGGTGTTAGCCAGAATGCTCTCGGCGAGGACATAGTCGATGTCCGGGGCCACATCCGTTAACACACTGAAGCCTCTGTTTAACATTATCTTCATCTTTGGGTGCTTGGCGCGAATGGCGTGGATCAGCATCGCCGCCCCCTCGCGCATGGCGTCCACCCGGCCCGGAGCATTCACCTCGGCCCAGTGCAGCGGCGCATCCACCGTGTCGAGCATCACCCCGTCGAAGCCCTTGCTGGCAGCGTCATCCACATAACTCAGCACCATGTTGCGCCAGATCGGCGAGGTCAGGTCAACCGCGTGGCTTTTCCAGACAGGATGCTGGGAAAGAAGCAGTTTTTTGCCCTTGAGGATGTCTTTTTCCGGCACATCGTCATACACTTCGCCCATGCTGACATAGGCCAGCACCAGCGTATCCCCTTTTAATTCCTTGAATTTTGGGTATGAGCGGCGGTCGAACACCACCAGGTCCATGCTGGAAAACGCGCTGGCGGGCAGTTTCGTGTCGTAATACACCGCCCATGCCTGCATGTCGGTGCCCGTGCGTGTCAGCGGGGTGCAGCCGGTCAGGCATAAAAGGGCGGTGAGTGCCTGTTTCAGCCGTTTACGCATCGGCCAGCAGCGCAGCAAGCCCCTCAGCCAGCGTCGTTGGTGCTAAAAATCCGAGACGCGCTTGCGCCAGCGCCGGGTCGCCCAGCGAATGGCGAATATCGGCGATGCGGGCCGGGCCGTGGGCGGTCGCAATCGCATGGCCAAGCGCTGTGCCGATCTGGTCGGCCAACTGTTTGAGGCTGATCGCCTGCCCGCTGCAGCCGTTGAAAATCTGCGCGCCGGCCATATGCTCCAGCGCCTGCGTGATAAGCGTCACCACATCGCCGACATAGATAAAGTCGCGCGTTTGCTCGCCATCGCCGAAAAAGGTGAGGGGGCGCCCGGCCTGCGCATCGGCCACAAACCGGCTGATAACGCCCGAATAGGGCGATGTCGCATCCTGCCGCGGCCCGTAAACATTGAAAAACCGCAAGCCGACACTCGGCACGCCATGGAAATCCCATGCAATCGCAGCGTTGCGTTCGCTGCTATATTTATCGAGCCCATAGGCGGAAAGCGGGTGGGGCGTCGCGGTTTCAGCCAGCGGCAGCACCGGCTGGTTGCCATATACCGCGGCCGACGAGGCATACACCACCGGCGTGCGCATCGCCCGCGCCGCGTCGAGAATCGTCACTGTGCCGGTGAGGTTGGTGCGGTGCGCGTTCAGCCAATCCTGCGTGCAGCGCTCAACGGACGCCACCGCCGCCAGATGGATCACCGCATCCGCCGCTGCGACGAGGGGCTGCACCAGCGCCGCGTCCGCCACATCGCCCACAACCAGCGTGGCCCCGGCCGCGAGCTGTGCGCGTGTGCCGGTCGAAAGATCATCGAGCACCGTCACCCGGTGGCCCGCTGCGACCAGCCGATCCGCCGTGTGCGACCCAATAAACCCGCAGCCGCCTGTGAGGAGTATATGCATGCCCCAGCCATAAAGAATGCGCCCCGCGAAGGCAAGCGCTCCCGCATTTCATCGTTGCGGTGCGCGCCGCTGCATGGCACTCCATAGGGGCACGATCCCAGGAGCTTTACATGACCACCGCCCTCGACCTGCTACTCGCCCGCCGTTCCACCTCGGTGAAAGACCTCACCACCCCCGCGCCGGATGATGCGCAGCTGGAGCAGATCCTGCGCGCCGCCACCCGCGTGCCCGATCATGGCAAGCTGTGCCCGTGGCGCATCCGCATCCTGCGCCATCACGGCCAGCGCAAACTGGGGGAAATTGCTGCGCAGCATTTTGCACTGCAATATGCCGAAAGCAACGAGGCCCAGCGCACCGCCGAGCTGCATCGCTTCACCCGTGCGCCGCTGGTGCTGGCGGTGCTGTCCACGCCGGTGCTTGGCACCAAACCCGTGTGGGAGCAGGAGCTTTCCGCCGGGGCCGTCTGCATGAATATTTTGCTTGCCGCTCACGCATTGGGCTATGGCGCAAAATGGCTCACCGAATGGGTCGCCTACGAACCCGCCATCCTTGCCGCCCTTAGCGCCAGCCCGACGGATAAAATCGCCGGCTTCATTTACCTCGGCACCAAAATCACCGAACCCACCGACCGCGACCGGCCTGCGTTGGCAGATGTGGTGAGTGAGTATCTCTAAATAGTCTACGGATTCGGCGCGAGGGTGACGCTCAGCCCTTCCAGCTCCGGGCTGACGATAATCTGGCAGGAGAGGCGGGAGTTGGCTTCCACCGCCATCGCGTCATCGAGCATCATCGTCTCATCGGCGTTGGGCGGCACGAGTTTATCGACCCATTCGGGCGCAACATAGACATGGCACGTCGCGCAGGCGCAGGCGCCGCCGCACTCGGCGTTGATCGGCAGGCCATAATCGCGGATGATCTCCATCAGCCGCCAACCCTCGATGCCTTCGAGCACATGCGTTTTGCCGTCGTAATCGGTGACGTTGACGGGGATGATGTTCACGCTTTCACCCCCAGTTTTTTCTGCAGGTCGGTCGAGCTGGTGGTGTATTGGAAGCGCAGTTTCTGCTCGGGGAAAACAATCCGGAACGCCTGTTGCGCCATCAGCGCCGCTTCGTGGAACCCGCTCAGGATCAGCTTCAGCTTGCCCGGATAGCGGTTGATATCGCCAATCGCAAAAATGCCCGGCGTCGAGGTCTCGAATTTCTCGGTATCGACCGGGATCAAATTCTCATGCAGGTTCAGCCCGAAATTGGCCACCGGCCCAAGCTTCATCGTCAACCCAAAAAACGGCAGCAATGCATCGCAGGCCAGCGTGTGCGGCACCTTGTCGGCATCCGTCACGATGATGGATGCAAGCTGCCCATCCGCGCCATCCAGCTGCGTCACCTGCCCAAACAGCAGGTCGATTTTTCCTGCGGCCACGAGCTCCCGCATCGCGTCGACGCTGGCTGGCGCGGCGCGGAATTCATCGCGCCGATGCACCAGCGTCAGCCGCTTGGCAAGCGGGGCGAGGTTCAGCGTCCAGTCGAGCGCGGAGTCCCCGCCGCCGACAATCACCAGCTGCGTGTCGCGCAGCGATTCCATGTTGCGAACGGCGTAAAACACGCTGCGGCCTTCATACGCATCGATCCCCGCGATCGGCGGTTTTTTCGGCATGAAGCTGCCGCCCCCGGCTGCCACCACAATCACCTTCGCGGTAATCGTCGTGCCGTAATCCGTCGTCAGTTGCCACGCGCCGCTTGGTAGTTTTTCGAGCGATTCCACCATCTGGCTGAAATGGAATTCCGGTTTGAACGGCGCAATCTGCTCCAGCAGCGCATCGGTCAGCCCTTGCCCGGTGACGATAGGCAGGGCGGGAATATCGTAAATCGGTTTTTCCGGATACAGCTCCGCACATTGGCCGCCCGGCCGGTTCAAAATATCGACCAGATGGCAGCGCAGGTTCAGCAGCCCCAGCTCGAACACCGCAAACAGCCCCACCGGCCCCGCGCCGATGATGGCGATATCGGTCTCGTGGTGGGCGCCGGGCGCGTGGCTGGTTAGTAGCTGGATCATAACCGCAGGATATGTTAGCGTTTGCGCGCCGATGCAAGCATTTTATGCGCGCCTGCACCCTCTGGTAATTCCATTTCGCTGCCATATATATGCCTCAGGCGGTACCGATAACCCGTACTGCGCGGAGTTCTGATAATGCTTGATATCCAACGCTATAACGACCTTGGCCACGCCGATCACGGCTGGCTGAATGCCCATTTCCATTTCTCGTTTTCCGAGTACCATAATCCCAACCGCATGGGCCTTGGCCCGCTGCGTGTCATCAACGATGACATCGTGCAGGCCGGTGGTGGTTTCGCGCCGCACCCGCACCGCGACATGGAAATCATCACCTATGTGCGCGAAGGCGCGATCACCCACGAGGATTCGCTTGGCAACAAAGGCAAAACCAACGCCGGTGACATTCAGGTCATGAGCGCCGGCAGCGGCATCACCCATGCCGAGTGGAACGAGGAGAAGGGCCGCACGCGCCTGTACCAAATCTGGATCCACCCGCGCACCAAAGGCGCCACGCCACGCTGGGAAGCCAAGCAATTCCCCAAAACCGAAGGGGCGCTGCACCTGCTCGCCAGCGGCCGCGACGGCGACGCCGACAAAGGCGCGCTCTGGATCGATCAGGACGCCACCATCTGGGGCGGGACACTGCGTGTCGGGCAAGAATGGGTGCAGCCGCTCAATGGCCCGGCCTATTTATTGGTCTCCACCGGTGAAATCACCCTGGGCGGCGAAACGCTGGTCGCGGGCGATGGCGTGGCCATCACCGATCTCGCGCAACTGGCGGTCACCGCCACGGCGCCCGCCGAGCTGGTGCTGATCGACCTGCCGAAAGCATGAAAAAAACGTCATGCTTTGCCTATGGAAAATTTATAACGAAACGCTATACTTGCGGCCTAACCCAAGGAGAAGATCATGTCGAATAAACCCGTTACCGAAGCCCTCAAAAAAGTGCTCGCCGATAGTTACAACCTGATGACCAAAACCCAGAACTACCACTGGAACGTCGAAGGCCCGAACTTCCGCGGCCTGCACCTGCTGTTTGAGGAGCAATATAACGAGCTGTTCGCCGCCATCGATGTCATCGCCGAGCGCATCCGCGCGCTGGGCGAAAAAGCCCCCGGCGGCGGTGCCGAGTTCGCCAAGCTCTCGAAAATTACCGATGGCAACAGCGACTTCGATAGCGACCAGATGGTAAAAGACCTGCACGACACCAACCAGACCGTGCTTGCCACCATCAAGAAGGCCTTTGCGGTTGCTGAAAAAGCGGGCGACGATTCAACGGTCGATCTGCTCACCCAGCGCATTGGCGTCCACGATAAAGCGGCCTGGATGCTGCGCAGCAGCCTGCCGAAACAAACCCGCGTCAAGCTGGCAGTTTAAAGGCCGGTGGTGCTGTCGAGTTGCAGCACATCCACGATGCCAAACAGCTGATCCATCTGCGCAAGAATGCTGTTGATGTCGGCGATGAACGTCGCGCGTTTGAAGACCGATCCGGTCGAAAACCACGGCTTGTCCATCGGCAGCATCAGCAGCATTTTTCCGTCGAGGAACGCGCATTGCAGCGCGCATTTGCCACGAAATGATCCGTGCCCCATCTGCTGTTCCAGCGCCATCAGCCGTTCGATGAAACGTGGCTTCAGCAAGTGGCGGGCCTGCACCTGATCGGTGCTGAGCGCCTCGTATTTTTTCTCAAAGCGAGGATCTTCAAGATGCACCGGCTTCAGCGTGGAGCGCTGGCGGGCCAGCCAGTTGAGCACGCGGCCATAATCGCGGCGGATGACGGTGTGGCCGCTAAAGGGCTTGGGCACATCCATGGTGATGAGCAGCCCTTCAAACACCGTCGTAGCGCCTTCGCCGTAGGTGTTGTCTAACGTGCACTGCACCAGCGTGATCGGTACATCCTTATAGCTGCCATCGAGATAGTCGGTGATTTTGGCCCGGGTGTGGTAGGGAATAATGCCATACGCCTCATAAGGCACCATGGATCGGGTGGTTCTGGTAGAGCGGGAAAGGGGTTTTTTCATGTGCACGACCTGTCTTGGCCGCCGCACATACCGAACGATCATCCGTACGATATTCATGTCCTGCGCGCCCAGCCCATCGCCCGTGCGGTAGTGCCATTGCGGCCCAAAGAAACGGAACACTTCCGGAAAAACCTTCTCGCGGATGCTGCCTTCATAGCAGTCCGTCGGCCATAGGGTGGCAACAGCCATGAAAATCGCGGTGATTTTTCCGACCCCATAGATCAGCTGCAGGAGGACATGGTTCACCCAAGGGGGTGTCAGCTCCGGCAACATCCAAAAAATGAGGACGAGGGAAATGGCAATCAGCACCCGCTTGCGCATGATGCGCAATGCCGCCTTGCGCGAGGCTTCAAATGCTGCCGTCAGCGGGCGGATGGTGCTTTCGTAATGCGCCGCAATCCGCGGATCGATGCTGGCGTTATCCGGCACGGCAGTGGTGTTCCCATCGACCAGCAGCCCTTTCAGCCCGTGCAGCGAGGAGGGCTGCTCGGGCATTTGCGGGGGCACATACGATGGGTCGCGCGCCCGGTCATAGGCCGGTTTGAAAATCAATAACCCAAAGGCCACGATGGCCACCACCACAAAGAACAGGAAGAGCAGCATACTAATCCAGATCCATCGCTACGGTTGCAAAGAATGCCATTCCATGGAGCTCCCATTGGTTGAGGCCTTAAGGATTCGTGCAGCGCGATGGAAAGTCAACGAAAACACCGCCCGCGTCCGCGCGGGCATTTATTATCATGATGGCATGTGCCCTGGCAGGCATTAAAGTGGCGTTAGCGGCGCATGCCCCCTTGACCGCTGCCGGGGGCTGGGGTAACTTACCGCACCGTTTATGGTAACGAGGCTGGGTAGCAAAGTGGTAATGCACGGGACTGCAAATCCTGTATTCGGGAGTTCGATTCTCCCCCCGGCCTCCAACCGCAAATCATCCCCATAGTTGTTTGTTGTGCCCATATAAAATATTGGTGGTTGTGCGCACCGAAAGGCTGGCCGAGGGTGTTTTTCTATAAAAACTGTGGGCTTACTGCATCGGTGCCACATATTTTGAGCCCCGCATCCGTAAAAAATCCTATCATTAAGGATTCTTTCGAAATTTCACGCTATGCTCCCCCATACAGTAACCGTATCCATGATGGGTGATATGATTTCCAAACCGTTACGTTTCGCGCTCCTCACCTGCAGCATGGTGGCCTTGCTCGCCGGTTCTGCCGCCGCTTCCAGCTTCGAGGACGCGCTGACCGCCGCCTATCAAACCAACCCGCGCATTAAATCCGAGCGCCAGAAGCTCGAAGGGACGGATGAAGGCGTCGCCCAGGCCGTCTCCGGCTTCCGCCCCACCGTCACCGCCAATTATAATCCCAGCCGCCAGCGCACTTCCTTTGGTGGCGCACCGGATGTGGAGGGCAACGGCACCACCAAAAGCCTGACTGTCAGCCAGCCGATTTTCCGTGGCGGCGGGACATGGTCGTCCTGGCAGGCCGCAAGCCAACGCGTCAAAAGCGGGCAATACGAACTCTCCGCGGTCGAACAGCAGGTGATGCTGAACGCCGTCACCGCCTATATGAACGTCGTCGCCAACAGCGCCATCCTCGATCTGTCGCGCAAGAACATGGGCGTGCTGGATGAGCAGCTCAAAGCCGCCACCACCCGGTTCGAGGTGGGCGAAGTCACCCGTACCGATGTCGCACAATCCGAAGCGCGCTTATCTGCCGCCAAAACCGGCGTCATTGCCGCCGAAGGGCAGCTGCTTTCCTCCATCGCAGCCTACGAGCGCACCATGGGCGGCAAGCCCGAAGGCACGCTGACCGTGCCCGACAAGCTGCCCGAATTGCCCGTCACGCTGGATGAAGCGCTCGAGCGCGCACGCGGCGCCAACCCGCAGCTGCTCGCCGCCCTGCATAATGCCCGCGCCTCGGAATACGATGTGCGCACCAACCAGGCCCAACTGCTGCCGCGCGTGTCGCTCGTCGGCTCGCTCAGCCGCCAGGACGGGGCAGGGGCCAACGGCAGCACCAAGTTCGAGCAGGACAGCATCGGCCTGCAGGTCGCCATCCCGCTCTACCAATCGGGCGCCGAATATTCCCGCGTCCGCGAGGCCGAAGCCATCTCCCGCCAGCGCAAGCACGAAACCATCGACCAGCGCATGACCAACGACGAAGCCGTCACCCAGAACTGGGAGCAGCTCGAAAGCGCTATCGCCACCATCGTTAGCCGCAACGACCAGATCAAAGCCTCCGCCCTTGCCCTCGACGGCGTAAAGCAGGAGCAGCAATATGGCTCGCGCACCGTGCTCGATGTGCTCGATGCCGAGCAGGAACTGTTCACCGCCCGCACCAACCTCGTGCGTGCGCAACGCGATCGCATCGTCGCGGCCTACAGCCTCGCCTTCACGCTCGGCCAGTTGACGCCGACCAACCTCGGCCTGCAAGTCGCGCAGTATGATCCGCAGGTGCATGCGGATGATGTCGAATGGAAATCCATCGGCTTCTAGCGGCGTGGCCAGCAATGGATTTCTATGGTCGATTTCGTCGTCGTCGCCGTGCGCGGTCGGTCACGTAGCGCGGCTACGCTCCCTCCCTGTGCGCGGGGACTCCTAGAACTCGCCGCATAGAAATCCATTGCTGGCCACGCCGGGATGCCTTGCGAACAGGAATCATTTTCTGGAAGGCGCCCATCGCAAATCGGCAACGTTTTGAGGCGGTGTGATAATCGCGGTGTACGCCGCTCGAAAATTCCTTGCATATGCATGTTACCGTAGCGTAACGTGCGTCGATAGTCAGGGAGAGTAAATTGGCCGAGCCTTCCAAAGATACGGATCAGTCGATGGAGGATATCCTCCAGTCCATCAAACGCATCATTGCGGATGAGGGCGAAGCATCGCCTGCTGCCGATGTTTCGGGCGTGTTGGAGCTGACCGAGCTGCTCGCCGAAGACACCGCCCCACGTCCCGCTGCCGAACAACCGGTTTCCCGTCCGATGTCGATCGAGGAAATCATGGCTGCCCCCATTTCCTCCGGCGTGGTTGATGAAGAACCTGCGCCCGCGCCAACACCCGCACCGGCTCCGGCGGCCCCCGTGGTCGCCCCGGCACCTGTTCAGGCAGCGCCTGCTCCCGTGGCAGCCCCTGCGGCGGATGCGTTGATGTCCGAAACAACCCTCTCGGCATCGCTTGCCGCGCTGAATGCGCTCAGCGGTGCCCCGGCAGCGGTTTCCGCCCCTGCCGGCCTCCAGCTACGTTCGGGCCTCACGGTCGAGGATCTGGTGGTCGAGGCCCTGAAGCCCCTGCTCAAAGAATGGTTGGATGGCAACCTGCCATCCCTCGTCAGCGCGCTGGTCGAAAAAGAGATCCGTCGCCTCGGCGCCCATTAGGCCGCGACGCGTGCCCTGGCGTCTGCCGTTAAGGTAATCTTAACATCCCCATGCTAACCTTCCCGTTTAGCGATGATGCGCGCCTGTTTTGTGGCGCGCGCATCACAGCAGTGCTATTTTGCAGCAAATTAAATTGGTTGATGCATATTTTTAATGCAGGACGCAAGGGCAGGGGTTACGAAAGTATCTTATGAGAAACGCATCTCAGTATATTGAAATTACACTGAAAAGACTAAGTTTGATGATTCTCCTTACGTGGGGTCTGGGCGTGAATGTTCATGCGCAGACCTCGCCTTTTTCAGTCCCCGCGCTGCCACCCTTGCCCACGGTTCCCTCCGCCTCCGCCGCGCCGTCACCGGCGTCGCCCGGTTCGGGTGCCGCACCGGCACAAGCCACCGCACTCGCCAATCCTCCCGCCGTGGAAGGCGAGGGTGCCCCCACCATCACCACCGCCCCGGCGAAATCCAAGGGGCTGCCCCTTGGCGCATTGCCGCCGTTGCCAGAAATCGCTGCCCCACCGGAACCGGAATCGGCCGAGGCGGGTTCCCAAGTGGCCACCCCAACCCCCGTCATGCCGCTGGGCGGCATGCCCAAGCCCGATATCGCTAAACTCCCTGCGGGCATGCCCATGCTCCCACTGCCGGGCGGGGCCACCCCCATGGCGCCCTTGTCAACCGCCACCACCCTGCCTGCCGGCCTCACCCCATCCATCCCCGAAATTACGGTGGAGCAGGACAAACCCGTCGCAAAAAGCTGGATGACGACGCTCGCCCCACCGCCGCCGCCGCCACAGACGCGTTTTAATTACCGCCGCAACGTGCTGCCCCCTGTGCTCTACCGCACCGGCGAGCGGGATTTGCAAAATCCTCACCTGCCAGCCCTCTATACCCGGGATGATTACGCCAACCTGCTGTTTCGCAGCATTGCCAGCAATGATGTGGAGGCCACCCGCGCCCTGCTGAACGCGGGCACCGGGGTCAATGTCACCAATGTGGCTGGGGAAACCCCGCTCGCACTCGCCCGCCGCACCGGCTCGGTCGAGGTCGCCGCCCTGCTCATCGCCCGCGGCGCGCGTCCGTAACGGGAGTGGCCGGTGTGTCCTGCACCGGCGGATGGGTCATCAGGCATTCAACAAACATCGGCAGTTCCGGATGGCTGGGGCTGTTGATGGTGGCGATCAGGTTTTCAATCCCACCCACCGCAAGCGTCACATCTTCCAGCGTAACAAGGGCCTTCTGCAGCTCCTCGTAGGGCACCGCGCCCCCAACGGCAAGAGGGCGCCCGACATTATACATATAGTGTTGAGAATGTGCCTCAATCACACATTTCTCAAAGGTGTTTAATTCCTCGTAGGTTTTATAGCGTTCCATCCTGCTAGGGCTCCTGCGAAGCGCGGACTTAACGGGCGTTGGCAGGTGTGCTGCGGCTTGGCGTATACTGCTGTGCGCAACGGGGCAGGATAGGGGCCTCTGGATGGCCCGGCGTGTTGATGGTGGCAATCACATTCTCGATACCGCCTACAGCAAGCGTAATATCGCGCATCCGTAACATGGCTGCATCGAGGGTTTCCGGAGACAAGCGGCCATTGCCATCCTTGGCGGCCATTGAGATCATAGGGGCATAATAGATGGTATGATTCCGAATCACACATTTTTCAAACGGTGTTAACTGCTCATAGGTCTGATATTTTTCCATCGGTCGTGCTCCAGTATCGGGTGATAGGCAAACTATAGCAGCCCTCCATGACAGTTTCATGACGGCGCGCGAAGATTCCGGCGGCCCATCAAGCTTCTTGACCTCGCCTCCCGCCTGCGGCATTGGTTTGCCTGACAAATCATGAGGAATTTATGACCAAAACCTACGGTAAATCCACCCTCGTTTCCCGCCACACCACCTTCGGGCCGGAGCGCGCGCCGCACCGTTCGTATCTCTATGCGATGGGGCTGGGCGAAAAACAGATCAACGCCCCGCTGGTCGGCGTCGCCACCACCTGGAACGAAGCCGCGCCGTGCAACATCACCCTGGCCCGCCAGGCGCAGGTCGTCAAAAAGGGCGTCGCGGCGGCGGGCGGCACCCCGCGTGAATTCACCACCATCACCGTGACCGATGGCATCGCCATGGGCCATCAGGGCATGAAGTCCTCGCTCGTCAGCCGCGATGTGATCGCCGATTCCGTCGAGCTCACCATGCGCGGCCATTGCTACGATGCGCTCGTCGGCCTTGCCGGCTGCGACAAATCCCTCCCCGGCCTCATGATGTCGATGGTGCGCCTCAACGTGCCCAGCGTCTTCATCTATGGCGGCAGCATCCTGCCGGGCAAATACAACGGCAAGGACGTCACCGTCGTCGATGTGTTCGAAGGGGTCGGCCAGCTCAACGCCGGTAAAATGACCGAGGACGAACTGCGCAAGCTGGAGCAGGTTGCCTGCCCATCGGGCGGCAGCTGCGGTGGCCAGTTCACCGCCAACACCATGGCCTGCGTGAGTGAGGCCATCGGCCTCGCGCTGCCCGGTTCCGCCGGTGCGCCTGCGCCATATGAATCGCGCGATGCGCTGTGTTTCGAATCCGGCGAGGCGATCATGCGCCTCATCAAAGACCGCCTGCGCCCGCGCGATATCGTCACCCGCAAGGCGCTGGAAAATGCCGCTGCGGTCGTCGCGGCCACCGGCGGCTCCACCAACGGCGCGCTGCATCTGCCCGCCATCGCCCACGAAGCGGGGATTGATTTTGACATTCACGCCGTCGGCAAAATCTTTAAACGCACGCCATACCTGGCCGATCTCATGCCCGGCGGCCGCTACACCGCGAAGGATCTCTACGATGTCGGCGGCGTCGAAATCGTCATGCGTACGCTGCTGGATGGCGGCTTCCTGCATGGCGACTGCATGACCGTCACCGGCAAAACCATCGCCGAAAACCTCAAGCGCACCAAATTCCCTAAAGGGCAGGACGTGGTCTACCACTACAGCAAACCGCTGCGGAGCGAAGGCGGCGTGGTGACGCTGAAAGGCAACCTCGCGCCCGAAGGCGCCATCGTGAAAGTCGCGGGCATGAAAAACCTCGTCTTCACCGGCCCGGCGCGCTGCTTTGATTCCGAGGAAGACTGCTTCGCCGCCGTCAGCGCTAAAAAATACAAAGCCGGCGACGTGCTCGTTATCCGTTACGAAGGGCCCAAAGGTGGCCCCGGCATGCGCGAAATGCTCTCCACCACCGCGGCGCTTTATGGCCAGGGTGTCGGCGAAACCGTCGCCCTCATCACGGATGGCCGCTTCAGCGGCGGCACGCGCGGCTTCTGCATCGGCCATGTCGGCCCGGAAGCAGCGGTCGGCGGCCCTATCGGGCTGCTCAAGAATGGCGACAGCATCACCATCGATGCGGTTAAGGGCACGATCTCAGTGGATCTCTCCCCCAAAGAAATCGCTGCGCGTCGCACGCGCTGGAAGCCGCGGGTGAATGATTACCAATCCGGCGCCCTGTGGAAATATGCCCAAACTGTCGGCAGTGCCGAAAACGGTGCGGTCACCCATCCGGGCGCGGCAGCGGAGAAGCATATTTTCGCTGATATGTAAGCGGGTTATTTCCTAGTTGATAATCGTTCGCAATTCTGATAGGTTAAATCTATTGGAAACACTAAAACGATAGGTATCAACCATGGTCGCTCTCATCCGCAAACACCCGGTGCTCGCCAAAACCGCCACCTACAGCATGACGCACGTCACCGTCGCGATCACGGTCGCCTATGTGCTTTCCGGCAATTTCGCGGTGGCGCTGTCGATCGGGCTGATCGAGCCGATGGTGCAAACCTTCACCTTTTACTTCCACGAGCGCGGCTGGAAAAAATTCCTGGGTTGAATCTCGCCCCCATGTGCAATAGATGGGGGGTATGAGCGAAGAACAACAGTTGCTACCGGAAGGCCTCGCCAAGGGTTACGCCAAGTTTCGGCAGTTCAAATATGCCCGCCATGCCCAACGCTACATGCGCCTTGCGGTCGAGAGCCAGAAACCGCACACCATGGTGATCGCCTGCTGCGACAGCCGCGCCGCGCCGGAAACCATTTTTGACGCCAGCGCCGGTGAGCTGTTCGTGGTGCGCAACGTCGCCAACATCGTCCCACCCTATGCGCCCGATGGTGAGCGCCACTCCACCAGCGCCGCGCTCGAATTCGCGGTGCATTCCATCGGCGTCAAAAACATCGTCGTCATGGGCCACGGCAAATGCGGCGGCATCGCGGCTGTCGTCAGCGATATGAACCCGCTGACCAAAGGCGACTTCATCGGCAAATGGATGGCCGAGGTGAAAGAGGTGGTCGATACCGTCGCCGTGCCGCAGGACTGCTCCGACCATGACCGCCACACCATCGTCGAGCGCGCCTCCGTGGTGCAATCCCTCAAAAATCTCGAAGCCTTCCCATGGATCGCCCGGCTGGTCGAAGCCGCCGAACTCACCGTCATCGGCGCCTGGTTCGACATCGCCCTGGGCGAGCTCTATGTCTACGATGGCACCAGCGACGCCTGGGTAAAAGCGGGCGAGAACCAGTAGGCTCCACAGCCGAATTTTCATGCAATTGTCATATTCCATCCGCCTATTCTCCCTATAATGGTGCCTATGGAAAAGAAAACCTCCGACCTCTTTGTTCAGGCCAGCAGCTTTGCCATGGATTTTTTTACAACGCTGGCCACCGTGCCTGCCGTGCTGGCGACAGGCTACAAGCTTTTTGGGGCAAAGAAATTCACCACCGAATATGTGCGCCTGCTGAAGAGCCCGACGGTGCTGGCCACCGCGACCACGATGGGTTTAATCGGCGCGATGCTGGAGCGCACGGCACAACGTTTCGGTCGATTCCATCGTGACGATGAGCGCGCAGAACTCGATGCCTTGCGCGAACATGTCCGTGAAGAGGGGCTGACAGTGTATAGCGACGCTGAAGGCATCGGTCTGAAAAAATACGTTGATGGCAGGATGCATGCGATCCGTGTGACGAAAGCCGAGAATGGAACCGTGCAGGTCGAGCCTATTGCGAGCGAGTTCTCGTCGTCTGCAGCTATGAGTTCGCCGGAGCAATTGCAGGCTGAAAACATCGCCATGCGCGCGCAGCTCAATCAAACCGGCCAGATATTGCTGCATGTCGCCCAGGAAGTTGAAAAGGGCCACCTTGGCAACAGCACCTTGCAGCTGGATGAATCTTCCGCGCCACCGACCCATGTGGCGCGCCTTGAAGCCGAGAAAGCAATGCAGCAGCTGGCTGCGGTTGCTCCAAGCCTTACCCACTAATAAAAAAGGGAGCCACTGGCTCCCTTTTTCAGTCCGGCGTGGCGTTACGTTACGCCGCGTGTTTGTCTTCGTTGCCGATGCCGAGCATTTTCAGCTTACGGTGCAGGGCGCTGCGCTCCATGCCAACAAAGTTGCTGGTTTTGGAGATGTTGCCGCCAAAGCGGTTGATCTGCGCGGCGAGATACTGCTTCTCGAACGTCTCACGGGCCTCGCGTAGCGGCATGCTCATGATGTCGTTGGAGAGTTCCGGACGCAGCACGGTGATGTTGGAATCGATCAGCTCCGGCGGCAGCGAATCGGCGGTGATTTCGCCATTCGCACCGACCTGCGCCATGATGATCAGCCATTCCATCACATTGCGCAGCTGGCGCACATTGCCCGGCCAGTTATAGGATTGCAGCACGGTGAGGGCATCCTCGCCCAGCACGCGGGTGGCAAGGCCCATCGCATCCGCCGCGCGCTTGAGGAAGTGCGTGGAGAGGGCGGCGATATCGTCGCGGCGCTCGCGCAGGTTTGGCATCCGCAGCGGCACCACGTTGAGGCGGTAATAGAGATCCTCGCGGAAACGGCCGGCGGTGATTTCTTCCTGCAGGTCCTTGTTGGTCGCCGCAATCACGCGCACATCCACGCTGACGCGCTTGTTGCCACGCACGCGCTCGAAGCTTTGCTCCTGCAGGGCGCGCAGCAGGCGGCCTTGCGTTTCCATATGCATATCGGCCACTTCGTCGATAAACAGCGTGCCGCCATGGGCGCGCTCCAGCAGGCCGAGCTTCTCGGCGCCGCCGTTGGGGTTGGTGTCCTCGGTGCCAAACAGCTCCGCCTCAATCCGCGAGGGGGTGAGGGCGGCGGCGTTGAGCACCACAAACGCCGCATGCCCACGCATCGAGCGCGAGTGGATGAGGCGGGCGATCAATTCCTTGCCCGTGCCCGGCGCGCCGGTGATGAGAATGCGCGAGTTGGTCGGCGCCACTTTTTCCACCGTCTGGCGGACAATGTTGATCGCGGCGCTGTTGCCGATCAGTTCGCTTTCGTTGCTGCCGCGCTTGCGCAGCTCGACGTTTTCGCTACGCAGTTTTGCCGCTTCCAGCGCGCGGCGCACGATGATGAGCAGGCGCTCGGCCGAGAACGGTTTCTCGATGTAATCATACGCGCCCATGCGGATCGCGGTGACGGCGGTTTCGATATTGCCATGGCCGGAAATCATGATGACCGGCACATGCGCGTATTTTTTCTGGACGATCTCAAGGATGCCGAGCCCGTCGAGCTCCGAACCTTGCAGCCAGATGTCGAGGATGATGGCGGCGGGAACCCGCTCGGCCAGGGATTTCAGTGCACGGTCGGAGTTGTTGGCAACCCGTACGGCGTATTTCTCGTCGGAAAGAATATCGGAAATAAGGGAGGTGATGTCCGATTCATCATCGATGACAAGAATGTCTGCAGCCATGTTAACAACCTCTAGCGTCTGTTTTAAATCAACGTTTCTTGCTTACCGACGCGCATTTTTTGTGCTGTTGCCCAAAAGTTACACGCCGCCATCTATTTGTCCAGCATTAATTATTGTGGGGGGTGTGATTTCTTTCACCCACTACCTATAGATATTTGCGCGTTACTTGGTGGCGGCAGTTGCCGCAACTACTCGCGCTGTCACCCAGCGAGCCGGGCGAGTCAGCCATGAGCCCGCGATAGTGGCGCGCAGCATTGGTCAGCAGACCAATGTGTAGCAAACTAGAACCACGAGCCGGGCGAGCGAGCCATCAGCCCGCGAGAGCGGCGCGCAGCATTGGTCAGCAGACCAATGCGTAGCAAACAAGACTACACTACCGGAAACACCATCGTCACCACTGCGCCGCCCTGCGGGCCGTTGGCAAGCGTAATACTGCCCTTATGCTCCTCGATGCTGCGTTTGACGATGGCAAGCCCAAGCCCTGTGCCTTTGGCGCGGGTGGTGACATACGGCTCCATCAACTGCGCGATTTTATCGGCCGGGAAGCCCGGGCCATTATCCGCAAGGGTGAGGGTGATGGCGCTTGCCGTTTCGCTGAGGGTAATGGCGACGGTTTTTTCGGCCTGCCCCTCCATCGCCTCAGCGGCGTTCTTCAGCAGGTTGAGCAGCGCCTGGCCCAGCTGTGCCTCGTCGCACAGCAGCGTCACCGCTGTCGCGGGCAGCGTTTGCGTGTAGTGAATATCCGCATGCGCCGTCTGCGCTGAAAACACCGTCTTGCGGATGATGCTGACCAGATTCTCCGCGCGGAACACCGAGGCGGGCAGGCGGGCATAGGCAACAAATTCCTCCACCATCCGCCCAATGTCGCGGGTGTGGCGGGCGATGGTGTCGAGATAACGGTCGAAGGATTCGCGCTCCTCGCTGCCTGCTTCCGGCCCGAATTTCTTGCGCAACCGCTCGGCAGAAAGCGTGATCGGTGTCAGCGGGTTTTTGATTTCATGGGCAATGCGGCGCGCCACATCCGCCCAGGCGGCGCTGCGCTGCGCGGCGACCAGCTCCGTCACATCATCGAACGTCACGATATAACCTTCGATCGCGTTGCCGAACTGCTCGGCCGTCACCTGCACATGCAGGGTGATGCGCTTTTCATTCTGCTGCAAAATCACATCGCCGCTGGCAATGCGGTCGGGCTTTTTCTCAGCTTGCATGACCAGCGCTTCCACATCCGGCAACACCGCCGCAATTGGCTCGCGGATGATGGCGTCTTCGCGGCCCAGCAGCTCAAGCGCCGTGCGGTTATGCAGCGTCACCTTGCGCGCACCATCCAGCGCGATGATGCCGGCCGAAACACCCAGCAGCACCGCTTCGGTAAAGCGGCGGCGCTCATCCGCCAGGCGGTTGGCATCGATCAAATCGCGCCGCTGGGTTTCCAGCTGGCCGATCATGCGGTTGAAGGTGCGGCCCAGATTGGCGATTTCGTCATCCGTGCGGCCTTCCGGCACGCGGATGGAATAATCACCACCGCGCACATGTTCGGTCGCCGCCATCAGCGCGCGCAGCGGCTCAATCAGCCGCACCGCAAGCAGCATCCCTGCCCACAGCGAGGCCAGCAGCACCAGCAGCGCAATCAGCACAAACACGACAAAAAACTGCTTCTGCAAAATCGCCAGGTCGCGTTGCAGCTGGTGATATTCCGTCACCGTTTCGCGCGCGGCCTGCATATGATCCAGCACCTTGGGATCGACCACGCGGGCCACCATCAAATACATATCCGGCAGGTGCGAAATTTTCACCACCGCCTGAATCTTATTCTGGTCGTCGCCGAAAATCGCCACCTGTTCGGCATCGGCGCGGCTGAGCACCTGTTCGGGCAACCGCTCGAAGCTGAGCGAGAAACTCAGCGCCGTGCGCGCCAGCACGCGCTGCCGGTCGAACACGATCGCTTCCGAAAGATGGCGCTCGGCGCTTTGCTCCGACAGGAAATCGCTGAATGCGGCGGGGTTGCTGAGCATCAGTGTGCCGCTGGTTTTAACCGCGTCGCTCATGCCAATCGCATCAGTGCGAATCGCGTCCTTGTGCTCGTCGATATAGGCGGTGGCGACGATGACCGAATCCTCCAGCGCCGCCGATACCTGATTATCGAACCAGGATTTGATGCCGACATTGAAAAACAAAATCGAGAAACTGGCGACCACGATCGTCGGCAAAATAGCGATGCCGCAGAACATGAGGATGATGCGCGATTGCAGCCGCGTGCCCAGCATTCCGTCATGCGCGCGGGCCCATAGCAGCTTGGCGCGGTGGTGCACCGCATAAACCATCAGCACCAGCAGCGCCGCCAGATCGAACAGCACAAACATCACCGTTTTTTGTGGCGAGAGATGGCCCGTCACCGAACTATCGATCTGCACCACCAGCGCAATCAGGCCCAGCATCAGCAGCGCCATCGCCACGCCCAGCACCCGCCCGCCGCGCATGCGGTAATGCGCGCGCGGCACCTTCATGAACGAGGCGGCAGGGGAGGTTTCGCTCACGCTCATGCGGCGTCTTTCAGCATCAGCGATTTGGCGTCGATGCCCAGCTCGCGCATTTTTTTGCGCAGCGTGTTGCGGTTGAGGCCGAGGATTTCCGCGGCCTTGATCTGGTTGCCGCCGGTCGCGCGCAGTGTCGTCACAATCAGCGGCCGCTCGATGCGGATCATCAGCCGGTCATACAAACCCGGCGCCGGCAATCCATCCTCATGCGCTGCGAAATAGGCGCTAAGCTGGGTGGCCATAAAGCTCTCGATGCAGGTCGGGATCGATTCCTGCGAATTGCTGTGCAGCGTAATCGCCGGACGCGTTTTTGCCTCACCGCGCGGCGATGTCGCGCTCAGCAACGGTGCAATGTCGCGCGCCGTAATGCTGCTGCGCTGCGTCAGCGCGCATAGGCGATAGATCAAATGCTCCAGCTCGCGCACATTGCCCGGCCAGTCATGCTGGCCCAGCAGCGTGAGGGCTGCGGCATCCAGCGTCTTCGGTGCAAGCCCGCGCGCCTGCGCCAGCGTCATAAAATGCGTCACCAGCGCCGCAATATCTTCCGGATGGTCGCGCAGCGGTGGCAGTGCGAGGGGCACCACATGCAGGCGGAAATAGAGGTCTTCGCGGAACTGGCCATTCGCGACCAGCGCCGTCAAATCCCGGTGCGTCGCGGCAATGATGCGCACTTGCGTTTTCACCGCCTTGGTCGCGCCAATCGGCGTCACTTGTTGTTCCTGCAGCACCCGCAGCAAGCGCGTTTGCGCCTCCATCGGCATGTCGCCGATCTCATCGAGAAACAGCGTGCCGCCATGGGCCTGCTCGAACGCGCCGGTCTGTTTGGAATGCGCGCCCGTGAACGCGCCTTTCTCATGGCCAAACAGCGCCGATTCAATCAGCTCGCGCGGGATCGCTGCCATGTTCAGCGCCACAAACGGATGCGCCTTGCGCCGCGACAGCTCGTGCAGCGCGCGTGCAATCCGCTCCTTGCCGGTGCCGGATTCCCCGGCAATCAGCACCGTCAAATCATTGCCGATCAGCTTGGCCAGCGTGCCAAACACCTGCTGCATCGCGGGCGATTTACCAATCAGCACCAGCTCGTCGCTAATGCGCACAATGCCATCTTCCGCATCCTTGTTGGCGGCCGGCGACTGGTGGCGGCAGGCTTTCTCCAGCGCTTCCATCAGCTCGTTCAAATCAAACGGTTTGGGCAGGAACGTCACCGCGCCGAGGTCTTGCGCTTTCGCCGCGTTGAGCAGCGTGTTATGCGCGCTCATCACAATCACCGGCAGCTCCGGCCGCAGCGCCTGCCAGCGTGCCAACCCATCAAGCCCGTTGCCGCGCGGCATGGTCACATCCGTCACCACCGCATCGCCAAGCCCGGCGCGCACCCACCCATCCACATCCGAAATATGTTCCGATGCCATCACCGTATAGCCCTGCGCCTTCATCGCGCGGGTCAGCACCATCAGAATGCTCGCATCATCATCGGCGAGCAGGATCGTTTTGGGTTGCTTGGTCATGCGTGCCTCGTTTCATGGTATGCCGTCATTGCGAGCGAAGCGAAGCAATCCAGCGTGCCGAGTCTTCGGCGCCAATAACTCACCCCTGAGCCAAAGGACTGGATTGCTTCGGCCTCAAGGGCCTCGCAATGACGATATTGCCTAATTTTTAGGCATCTTCTACCAAGCCCCCCGCCGCGATGCAAGCACAACCGCACCACCCACCCGCGCCGATAGCGCAGCCTAGCATGCCATACGATGTTCAGTAAGTATCTGTATAAAATAAATAATGTTTCACGTGAAACATTCGCGGATTGATCCCGCCGCAATCAAAAAAGCGAGCCGGGCGAGCGAGCCATCAGCCCGCGAGAGCGGCGCGCAGCATCAGTCAGTAGACCAAACCGAAGCAAACCAACGCTACGCCACCGGCAAATACAGCGTGAACCGTGCGCCGCCCGCATCCGGTGCGTCATAGGCAATCAGCCCGCCATGTTCCTCGATGATTTTGGCGACGATGGCGAGACCCAGCCCCTTGCCATGTTCCTTGGTGCTGTTGAACGGCGTGAACAGCCGCCCCACCACGTCCTCCGCCACGCCCGGCCCATTGTCGGTGATGCTCACCTGAATGTTCAGCTTGCCACCGCCATGGCGCTGCATGCGCTCGCCCACCAGGTAGCGCGTGGCGATGGTGATGGTCGGGTTCGGCACCGCCGCCAGCGCCTCCACCGCATTTTTGACAAGGTTGATCAGCGCCTGAATCAGCGCCTCGCGCACCCCCGTCACCTCGGGCAGGGAGGGGTCGTATTGCGTCGTGATCGTCACCCCACCGGCGAAGGAGCGCGCCGCGAGCCGCACATATTCCGTCACCTCGTGAATGTTGAGCGCTTCGCTAACCTGGCTGGGGTTGGGCGTCAGCGGGTCCATCGTCGCCACCAACTGCTCGATGCGCCCGGCCTCGGCGATAATCAGCCGCGCCAGTTCTTTGTCGTCCTCGCTCACCGCCTGCTCCAGCAGTTGCGCCGCCCCCTTGATCGCTAGCAACGGATTGCGGATTTCATGGGCGAGCGAGGCCGCCAGCGATGCCGAAAGCAGCGTCCATTCCGGCGCCGGGAAAACATGGTGGGCTTTGCTTGGTGCGTGCTCAGTGGGCTTGCTCATGCAGCGCTCACCCTTCGCCTTCCGTCACCCGCTCATGCGCCCGCGCGGTGACGCCGCTTTGCAGCAAGCCGTCATAAAACACACGGATGGTTTCTTTCACTTCCTGCGGCTCGGTCATGCGGTTCACCGTCTGGCGGAATTGCGCGCCATTATGCAGCCCGCTCGAATACCAGCCAATATGTTTGCGCGCCACGCGCACCCCGTTCACCGTGCCATACAGCGTCAGCATCTCGTCGTAATGGGCGAGCACAATATCCGCCTGCGCCGCCAGCGACGGCTCCTCCGTGCGGATGCCTTTCAGGTGCGCACAGGCCTGCGCCACAAACCATGGCCGCCCATACGAGCCGCGGCCAATCATGATCCCATCCGCGCCGGATTCAAGCAGCGCGCGGTCCACATCCGCCAGCGTCGTGATGTCGCCATTGGCGATCACCGGCAGGCTCACCGCCTCTTTCACCGTGCGGATGAACGACCAGTCGGCCGAGCCCTTATACATCTGGCAGCGCGTGCGGCCGTGGATGGTAATCATCTGAATGCCCACATCCTGGGCGATTTTTGCCAGCTTGGCGGCGTTGAGCGATTGGTGGTCCCAGCCCATCCGCAT
Source organism: Pseudomonadota bacterium (assembly GCA_040384265.1). Lineage (GTDB taxonomy): Bacteria > Pseudomonadota > Alphaproteobacteria > Rickettsiales > UBA3002 > QFOX01. The sequence goes on from JAZKJM010000004.1 coordinate 215,864, forward strand.
CTTCAGCGTGACGGGAATTTTGACCGCTTTCACGGTCGCTTCCAGAATTCGTGCGGCGAGGCCTTCCTCGCGCATCAGCGCCGACCCGGCCATGCCGTTGACCACCTTTTTCACCGGGCAGCCGAAATTGATATCGATGATATCCGCGCCGCGCTCTTCGTTCAGCCGCGCGGCTTCCGCCATGATTTCCGGGTCACACCCGGCCAGCTGCACCGAAAACGGCCGCTCGGTCGGCACCGAGCGCGACATGCGCTCCGCATTGCGCGTCTCCAGCACCACCGCCTTGCTCGCGATCATTTCGCTGACCACCAGCCCCGCACCGAAGGATTTCACCAACTGCCGAAACGGCAAATCCGATACCCCCGTCATCGGCGCAAGAATGGCATTATCGGTGAGCGTAATGTCGCCGATGCGGATGGGGTTCAAGTTGTGCGTTGCCGCCACGGTAAAATCCTTTTAAAAGGCTTCAGCCGCCGCGCATAACCGATTTTCACAGGATCCGCAACGTTCATGACCACCGCGCCCCGCATATTCGCCCTTATCGTCGCTGCCGGAACCGGCACGCGGGCCGGGCAGGGCGTGCCGAAGCAATATCGCCCCATCGCCGCAAAGCCGCTGCTGCGCTATAGCTGCGAGGCTTTCCTGCGCCACCCATCCATCGCCGGGGTGCAGGTTGTCATCCATCCGGACCATGCGCCGCTTTATCAGGTGGCCACCAGCGGGCTGATGCTCCTTCCCCCCGTTGCGGGCGGTGCCCAGCGTGCGGATTCCGTGCTGGCCGGGCTCACGGCACTTGCCCCCCACCGGCCGGATTACGTGCTGATCCACGACGCCGCGCGGCCCTTCCTGCGCGCCTCGACCATCGATGCGCTGATCGCCGCGCTCACCCCTGTGCAAGCTGTGTTGCCCGCCCTGCCAATGGCCGATACCGTGCGCCGGTTCGAGGGCCATGGCTGGCTCGAAGTCCCGCGCGAGGGGCTGATGCGCATGCAAACGCCGCAGGCCTTCCCGTTCACGCGCCTGCTCAGCATGGTGCGCGGCGGCGACCCTGCCGCGACCGATGAAGCCGCCATCTGGCTTGCCGCCGGCGGGCTCTTGGGCTATGTACCCGGCGATGAGGAGTTACGCAAAGTGACCAATGCTGCCGATATCATCTGGGCTGAACGCACCGCCGGTGGCGCACAGCGCACTGCTGTCGGCATGGGTTTTGATGTGCATGCGCTGATGCCTGCGGGCGAGAAAAATGTGATCCGCCTCGGTGGGATCGATATTGAGCACCACCACAAACTCCACGGCCATTCGGATGCGGATGTGGTGCTGCACGCCATTGTGGATGCGTTGCTCGGCGCCATCGGCGCGGGCGATATCGGCAGCCATTTCCCGCCATCCGATCCGCAATGGCAGGGCGCGGATTCAGCGTTGTTCGTCGAGGAGGCCCGCGCACAAGTGGCGCAGCGCGGCGGCGTGATCAACCATGTGGATGTCACGCTGATGTGTGAAGCGCCAAAAATCTCACCGCACCGCGATGCCATGCGCGCCGCCATCGCCGCCATGCTGCAACTGCCGCTCAGCCGCGTCAGCGTGAAGGCGACCACCACCGAAAAACTCGGCTTCACCGGCCGTGAAGAAGGAATCGCCGCGCAAGCGGTCGCCACCATCCGATTACCGGAGGATGTATGAGAAAAACCACCCTTGCGACCATGTATGGCATCGGCCTGATCCGCATTGCACCGGGCACGGCGGGCTCGCTGGTTGCGGCGCTGCTGGCCTATCCCATCCTGCTGCTGCCGATGGGCTGGGCGTGGCTCACCGTGGGTGCGCTGCTGTTCACGGTGCTTGGCACCCGCAGCGCTTCCAAATACATGCGCCGCTATGAAACCAGCCACGACCCGAGCGAAATCGTGGTGGATGAGCTGGTCGGCCAGTGGCTCACCTATAGCTGCCTGTATGGTTGGCTGGCCGCCATTGCGGGCAACCAGGGTGTCGCCGTGCGCCTCATCGGCGAAGTGGCGCCGCAGCCGCTTTATATCGTGCTCGGCTTTGTGCTGTTCCGCTTTTTCGACATCCTGAAACCCTGGCCGATCAGCTGGGCCGACCGCCGCGTCAAAGGCGGTTTCGGCGTGATGTTCGATGACATCCTCGCCGCCATTCCGGCGGGCACCGTGCTCTACCTGATCTATTTCTTCATGCCCGTGGTGCTGGGTAATATGGAAACGATTCCGTGAGCCTTTTTGCAGCCGAGCTGCGCGTTGCGGCGATGCATCTGCTCGATGGGTTACGCGCCAACGGGCTGACCGCCTGCACTGCGGAATCCTGCACCGGCGGCCTGATTGCAGCGCTGCTCACCGACATTCCCGGCAGCTCGGATGTGTTCACCCATGGCTACGTCACCTACGCCAACACCGCCAAAACGGCGATGATCGGCGTGCCGCCCGCCCTCATCCAAACCCATGGCGCCGTCAGCGAAGCGGTCGCAGTGGCGATGGCGGAAGGGGCGCTTGCCGCGTCCGGCGCAGGCCTCAGCATTGCCGTCACCGGCATCGCCGGGCCGGGCGGCGGGACGGCGGATAAGCCGGTGGGTTTGGTGCATCTGGCCAGCGCCCGCCGCGGGGCCGCAACGCGCCACCAGCAGCATCACTTCACGGGCGATCGCACACAAGTGCGCCTGCAAGCGGTTGCTGCCGCATTAGCGCTGATGGAGCTTCAGCTGACGCCGTAATTACTTCTTTTTGCGCTTTTCATCCGCCTTGCGGGCGCGGAATTCTTTGGCCCATTGGGGCTTGGATTCCTGCGGGCCGCGGGTCATGGCGAGGGCGTCTTTCTCGACATCCTCGGTGATGGTGGAGCCGGCGGCGACCATCGCGCCATCATGGATGGTGACGGGCGCAATCAGCGCCGAGTTGGAGCCGATGAACACATCCCGCCCGATGGTGGTTTTGTATTTCAGATAGCCATCGTAATTGCAGGTGATGGTGCCCGCACCGATATTGGCGGATGCACCAATGCTGGCGTCACCAATATAGCTTAGATGGCTGATTTTCGCGCCATCCGCCACGTCGCTTTGCTTGATCTCGACGAAATTGCCGACCCGCACATCCGCGCCGAGCGTGGCACCCGGGCGCAGCCGCGCGAACGGGCCGACGCTGGTGTTGGCGCCGATTGTCGCGCCCTCGATATGCGAAAATGCCTTGATATGCGCGCCGCTGGCGATGGTGACGCCGGGGCCGAAAAACACGCTCGGCTCGATGATGACATCACTGCCGATGATGGTATCGGCCGCGAAAAACACACTGTCAGGGTCAATCAGTGTCACACCCGCATCCATATGCATTTTGCGCGCGCGGTATTGGAAAATCGCCTCGGCAACGGCAAGCTCGCTGCGCGAATTCACGCCCAGCACTTCGTCCGCATCGCCTTCGACCGCGATGCCGAAATAACCCAGCGTCGCGGCGAGGGCGACGATGTCGGTGAGGTAATATTCGCCCTTGGCATTTTTGTTATCGACCTTGGTCAGCAGCTCCCAGGCGATGCTGCCGCGAATGGCCATGACACCGGAGTTGCACAGCGGAATAGCAAGCTCATCCTCGCTTGCTTCCTTGGCTTCAACGATGCGTTCAAGCGTGCCATCCTCCGCCTCGACCAGGCGGCCGTAATCGCCCGCTTCATCGGGGATGAAACCGAGCACCGCGACGCCGCATTTGGGATCGGCATCGAGCGCATCCAGCACGCGGGCGAGGGTGGCGGTGGTGAGCAGCGGCGTGTCGCCATAGAGGATGAGCAGGTGGCCTTCCAGCTCGCCCAGCACCGGGCGGGCGGCAAGCACCGCGTGGGCGGTGCCGAGTTGATCCTTTTGAATGGCGACATCCACATCCCCAGCAATATCGCGCGCGACGGTGACGACCGCATCCATCCCCGGTGCGGTGACGATGGCGATGGGCGCGGCACCCAGCTCCAGCGCGCGGGCAACGACATGGCCGACCATCGGCACGCCCGCAACGGCATGCAGCACTTTGGGGGTGGCAGATTTCATCCGCGTTCCCTTGCCCGCGGCAAGGATAATGGCGGCGATCGATGGGGCGGGGGCAGACATACAAAACCTCGTGAAACGTTGGCGCAACAGTGCTATGGTCGCGCGATAGAGTCAAGGGAGAGCGTATGTTAGCCGCTGTTTTAGCCATTGTTGCCGCCGTTTTATGCGTCGCGGTGTTTGCCGTCTGGCGTAGCAAATCCGCGCTGGAAGAACGCGTGCGCGGCGATGTGACGGCGCGCGCCGCCGCCGAAGCCACCCTCGCCCAGATGGCGCTGGAGCTGGATGCGACCAAGGAAAACCGGGACGCCGTGGGCAGCGAGCGCGACGCCATGCGCGATCGGCTGAACGCGAGCGAGCGCAACGAAGCCCTCGCCCGCCAGAAGCTGGAAGTGATGGAATTGCGCCTCGCCGATTTTGAAATCCTCAAAACCCAGTTCGAGCAATATGCCAAATCGGCCGCGCTTGAAACCGGCAACCAGCTCAGCAACAAGCTGATGGCCGACCATGTGCGCGCCCGCGAGGAAACGCACAAACAGTTCGAGCAATTCACCAAAACGGCAAGCGAGCAATTGCTGCAGAAACAGCAGGAATTGGCGACGACGCTGGGCACCGTGCAGGGCCAGGTGAACGACTCGCGCAACCAGCTTTCGATGCTGGTGCGGGCGATGCAAAACCCTATCGGCGCCGGTGCCGAGGGCGAGATTGTGATGGGCAATATTTTGCAGCAGCACGGCTTCACGCTTGGCCAGGATTATGAGCTGCAGGTGCATCTGGCGACCGAGGATGGCAACCTGCGGCCCGACTGCGTGATTTACCTGCCGCACCAGCATGCGATCATTGTGGATTCCAAGGCCTCGCAGCATATTTTTGCGCTGTTTCGCGCCGAAGGCACGCCGGAGTTCGACGCGGTGTTCCGCGACATTCAGGCGAGCATGCGCGCCCATGCCAAAGCGCTTGGCGGCAAAGCCTATCAGGATAGTCTGCGCAAACTGAAAAACCGCAATGGCCAGCCGATTACGCGCACGACGCTGGTGATGTTCGTGCCCAACGACGAGGTGGTGACGCGGTTGATGCATAAGGACCCGAACCTGATGCAATATATGCGCGAGCACGACATTGTGCTGGCCGGGCCCGTCACACTTTCAGGCATTTTCCTGACCGCGCGGGCGTTGGTGCAGGAAGCCAAACATATCGACGAGCACCACGCGATTTTGGAGCTGACCAGCGAGCTGATGGCGGATCTCTCGACGGCGCTGGGCTATGCTGAGGATGTGATGAAGGGCGTGCGCGGCAGCGCGACGGCGTATGACAAATTCGCCGCTAGCATGAACCGCGGCGTGATGGCGCGGCTCAAGCGCCTGCAAGCGAAGGGTGTGCGCCCGGCGAAGAACAAACAGCTCCCGCCCATGCTGGCGCGCTACGACATCACCAAAGCGGATGAAACCATCCAGGGCGATGCGGAAGAAGTGGTGGAGCTGCTGACCCTGCCGAAGGATGCGGCCTAATACGCCAGCCGCGCATTCAGTGCGGCGCTGAGGGTGCCGTCGTCCATGTAGTCCAGCTCGCCGCCCATGGGCAGGCCGTGGGCGAGGCGGGTGATGGTGACGGCGCAATCGGTGAGGCGTTCGGCGACATAATGGGCGGTGGTTTGGCCGGCGACGGTGGCGGAAAGCGCGAGAATCAGCTCGCGCGTGTCGCCGTTTCTGGCGCGGGCGACGAGCGGCTCGATGCGCAGCGCATCCGGCCCGCGGCCATCGATCGCCGATAGCGTGCCGCCGAGTACATGGTAGCGACCGCGAAAGGCGCGGGAGCGCTCCATCGCCCACACATCGGCCACATCCTCGACCACGCAGATGACGGTCGCATCGCGTGTTTCGTCGGTGCAGGTGTGGCAGGGGTCGGCTTCATCCAGCGCGCCGCAGAGGCTGCAGGTTTTGACATGCTCCAGCGCGTGCGACAGCGCGGCGACCAGCGTTGGGATGCGGCGCGTGCGTTCGCGCAGCAAATTGAGCGCGAGGCGGCGCGCCGAACGCGGGCCAACGCCCGGCAGCTTGGCAAGTTCGGCGATGAGGCGGTCGATGGAGCTGGTAGCCATGTAAACTTCTGTCACGCGAGTTGGACGAGCGAGCCATCAGCCCGCGAAGCGGCGCGCAGGGCTCGTCAGTAGACGAGCCCGTAGCCACCAAAACTAGAAGGGAAGCTTCATGCCTGCGGGCAGGTTCAGGCCGCCGGTGAGCGAGCCCATGGCATCGGCCATCGCGCCATCTGCCTTCTCTTTCGCGTCGCGGTGGGCGACGGTGATGAGGTCTTCCAGCATGTCTTTTTCCTCGGCGACGAGCAGCGATGGATCAAGCGCGATACGCAGCATCTGGCCCTTGCCGGTGAGGGTCACCTTGACCGCGCCGCTACCGGCGACGCCTTCGAATTCGCGCGCTTCCATCTCGCTTTGCAGGCTGCCGAGTTTGGATTGCATTTCCTGCGCTTGCTTGAGCATTTTCTGGATGTTCATGGTGGGTTCCTTTTCGGTTTTGTCATTCCCGCGAAAGCGGGAATCCAGCTTCTAAAGTATCGCTCGCGCTTCGCGCACTGGATTCCCGCTTTCGCGGGAATGACAAGGGTTAGGGGGTTGTTGGTTGTTTCGGGTTGGGCGTAAAATCAATTACCGTGGCGCCCTCGAACATGCCAAGCACGGCCTGAACTTTTGGGTGCTGGATCGCGTAGTCGCGCTGCTGTTTGAGCACGGCATTGCGCTGCTCGCGGATGGTGGGCTCGCCTTCGGCCTGCTCGCTATAGACGATGTTCCAGCGCGTGCCGGTCCATTCGGCGAGGCGGCGGTTGATGCGAGCGGCGACATCCGCCGCCATATGGCCGACGGGCTTGATTTCAATGCGGCCGGGCGCGAAGGCGACCAGGCGCATATCGTTGATGAGGTGCGAGCCCAGAACAGCTTCGCGCTTCTCTTCGAACAGTTGCACCACTTCGAGGAAGGAATGCAACTCGACCACCGGCTGCGGCTCGATGTTGACGGCGGTGGCAAGCGATGTGGCGGCCATCACGGTCGCCCCGGCGGGGCTGCCGCTGGCGATGGCGCTGCTGCTGAGCGCGTTGCTGGTGCTGTGAATGCTGGCGCTTGCGCCGCGCGTGGGGGCGGGGCCGGAAGGCAGCGGGCCGTTGCTTTGCACCGCGCGCACCAGCTCGGCGGGCGTGGGCAGGGCAGCGGCATACCCGAGGCGGACGAGGATCATTTCCAACGTGGCGCTGGCATGGGCGGCGTGGCGCATTTCTTCGGCGCCCTTGGTCAGGATTTGCCAGGCGCGGGTGAGGGCGGGAACGGAGAGGCTGGCGGCCATTTCTTTGGCGAGCGCCTGCTCGGCGGGCGAGTAATTGAGGTTGCTGACGAGCGGCGGCGCGACCACAATGCGCGTGAGGTAATGGGTGATGTCGAGCAAATCCGACAGCAGCATTTGCGGGTCCGCGCCTTGATGGTGGAGGGCCTGCACCGCGCCCAGCGCCTCATCCGCTTTGCCGGTGAAGAGCATTTTGAGCAGCGTGAAGCTTTGCGTTTTGTCGGCAAGGCCGAGCATGTCGCGCACCGATTCGGCGGTGATGGTGACGGCGCCCTGCGCATCCGTATGCATGGCGATGGCCTGGTCGAGCAGCGACAGCGAATCGCGCACGGAACCTTCGGCGGCAGCGGCAATCAGCGTCGCGCAATCGGCGGGCAGGGTGATATTTTCCTTCACCGCCACGTTGACGAGATGCTGCGCGAGCTCGTCCATCTCCACGCGTTTCAGGTCGAACTTCTGGCAGCGCGAAATGATGGTGACGGGGATTTTGCGGATCTCGGTGGTCGCGAAGATGAACTTCACATGCGGCGGTGGCTCTTCCAGCGTTTTCAGGATCGCGTTGAAGGCGCTTTTGCTGAGCATGTGCACTTCATCGATGATGTAGACTTTGTAGCGGGCGCTGGTCGGTGCGTATTGCACGGAATCGATCAGGTCGCGCATGTTATCGACGCCGGTGTTGGAGGCGGCATCCATCTCGATCACATCCACATGGCGGTCTTCGGCGATGGCGATGCAGTTGGGGCAGATGCCGCACGGCGTGGTGGTGGCCTCGCCCATGCCGTCGGGCCCGATGCAGTTGAGGCCGCGGGCGATGATGCGTGCGGTGGTGGTTTTGCCGATGCCGCGAATGCCCGTCAGCAGGAAGGCATGCGCAATCCGCCCCGACGCGAAGGCGTTGGTGAGCGTGCGCACCAGCACCTCCTGGCCGATAAGATCGGCAAAGGTCTGCGGGCGGTATTTACGAGCGAGGACGCGGTACATGGGCGCACTATAGTGGGGGGCATAGGGGGATGCAAGTGCGCGGGGCTATTTTTCTATCGCGTAGAACATCTCTTTTTTTGGTTCAAAAGAAATTTGGTTCTTATTTAGGACGTTGAACCCAATTTTGCCACATTCTGCATTGGATGGATTGCACTCAAAGACAGATTGAGCGGTATCTGGAGATAGGATCACGACTGTGTTGCGGCTGTCGGTCAAATGATCAAAAGAAAGAAACGTTTTTCCTATTAGGTCTTTGGGATCGCCACCTGACTTTGATGGGTCACTCACGATCGTTTGCACGGATGTTTTTGCAGTATCTTTGCTAAGAGAAAGAAGAAAAACGGTAACGCCATTCCCGATGTTTGACTTCACGCCAGCAGTGCCGGGTATGGGCGAATCAGCGCCGCTGACCGGTATGAGTGCTGGTGCCGCAGGGACAGTAGCCGCGCCCGCGCTACCGCATGCTGCGATGCTGGTGTAGGCGAGTGCAAAAATCGTTAAAATTTTCATATACCGCCCTATTCTGATCGAGAGCATGATTTTTGTTGAAGAGAGCCAACTTTCTATCAGTCAGCATTGCTGCCAGTCAATGGCAGTGTGTGCCTCATTTCCTCCCCATTGTCATACCCGCGCCGGCTGGCATCCATCGCGCGTGAGCGTCAGGAATACCACCGACAAGAAAGCGGGACCCCGTCGTGCGATGGGGTGACGTGGTGGGAGGAGGCTCCAGGTGTGGGGTGGTCATATGGGTTGCGCTTGCGCGCGATGGATTCTGAGACACTCGTAGCGAAGCGCAGAGAGGCGAAGCCAACCTCAGGATGATGTGGAGAGGATGGGGGACGCGAGGGAACAATAAAGAAAATGGATGGCCGATGTTTATCGGTGCGTAGCCCTCCGGGCGAGCCGGAGCGTCAGCGAACGAGGGGGAGCGGCAGCTGGGGGCGGCTTCGCCCCCACGCGGCAAAGCCGCTGAAACAAAGACCTAATCGCTACGCGATTAAGTGGCTGGCGGACGACCCGGTGCGTATTCGATACGGTTGCTGCCTTTCGGCCCTGGCCGGGTTTTCAAAGGACACCGCCCGCCGCCAGCCGCGAATAGTGTTCGCATAGATACACTGGCCGCGCAAGTGGATTTGCGAGGGATTTTCGGCCGCACGGCGCTTGTTTCAGGCCGTGGGGCTGGTATGATAGCGGCGCGAAGGCGCTGGGTTATCCACAGCGCGGGCAACGGAATTTTATGCAGTAGGGATGAATAGCCATGATGGGTCGGATTGTCGGGGCGATGCAGATGCCGCCGTTTATTAAGCGGCGGGCAGGCGAGATTACGGCGCTGGCGCTGGCGCTTTTTGGCGGGCTGATGCTGGTGACGCTGGGCACCTACCATGCGGGCGACCCGTCGCTGAACCATTTGAGTGACGCACCGCCGCGCAACGCGCTGGGCTTTTTCGGCGCGAATGTGGCGGATACGATGAAGCAAACCATCGGCTGGATGAGTGTGTTGCTGGTGTTTGCCAGCTTCGGCTGGGCCTGGCGGCTGGTGCTGAAGGACCGCGGCGTGCGCATGGCATGGCGGGTGGTGGCGCTGCTGTTTGCCATTCTCGGCGGGGCGACGCTGCTGGCGCTGTTGGCGGCCAAAACGCAGGCGGGCTTTATGCATCAGGCCGGCGGTGCGGTGGGGATTCTGATCGCGTTTAAGCTGGTGCCGCTGCTGAGCGTGTGGGGCACGGGGCTACTTGCCACGCTGGTGCTGCTGGCGAGCCTGCCGATTGCGCTGGGTATCAAAATGCATGAATGGGCGGCGATGGGCTATGTGATGCGCATCGTCGGCGGGTTTGTGGCGGATGCGGCACGCGGGTTTGTTGGCCTGTTCCGCAGCCATCCGCAAGCGGAGGAAGACGAGGAAGAGGACGAGGAATACGAAGAGGAAGACGCAATCGACGAGGAAGAGGACGAAGAGGAGGAAGACGCGCGCGACGGGCTGCTGGGGCCGCGCATCGAGGCCAAGCCGAAGAAGCGCATCGAAACCAAGAAGGTGAAGAAAGCGACCGACCAGAGCGCGCTCGACCTGCGGGCGCGGACGGGGGATTATTCCATGCCGTCGCTGAGCATGATGCAGAAATCGCCCACCAAAGGGCCCAAGCAGCTGAGCGAAGCGGCGCTGGAGCAGAACGCGCGCCTGCTGGAATCGGTGCTGGGGGATTATGGCGTCAAAGGCGAGATCACGCGGGTGCGGCCGGGGCCGGTGGTGACGCTGTATGAGTTCGAACCGGCGGCGGGGATTAAATCGAGCCGGGTGATTGGGCTGAGCGACGATGTGGCGCGCTCCATGAGTGCGATTTCGGCGCGTATTTCGGTTATCACGGGGCGCTCGGCGCTGGGGATTGAACTGCCCAACGTGCACCGCGAAACCGTCTATATGCGCGATTTGTGCGAGGACGCGACGTACGAGAACACCGAGGCGAAACTGCCGCTGGTACTGGGCAAGGATATTTCCGGCGAGCCGATCATTGCCGATCTCGCCAAGATGCCGCACGTGCTGGTGGCGGGGACGACGGGCTCGGGTAAATCGGTGGCGATTAACACGATGATTATGTCGCTGATCTATCACCACACGCCCGAGACCTGTAAGTTCATCATGATCGATCCGAAGATGCTGGAATTATCGGTCTACGATAACATTCCGCACCTGCTGGCACCGGTGGTGACGGAGCCGGGCAAGGCCGTCGTCGCGCTGAAATGGGCGGTGAAGGAGATGGAGCAGCGCTACCGGTTGATGAGTAATCTGGGCGTGCGCAATATCGACAATTACAACAAGCGGCTGGAGGAAGCCCGCAAGAAGGGCGAGGAGCTGACGCGCAGCGTGCAGACCGGGTTTGACCCCGAGACCGGCAAGCCGATCATGGAGAAACAGGCGATGGATATGACGGCGCTGCCGTTTATCGTCGTCATTGTCGATGAGATGGCGGATCTGATGCTGGTGGCGGGTAAGGATATCGAAACCTCGATCCAGCGCCTTGCGCAGATGGCGCGGGCGGCGGGGATCCACATCATCATGGCGACGCAGCGGCCATCGGTGGATGTGATTACCGGCGTTATCAAAGCCAACTTCCCGACGCGGATTTCGTTCCAGGTGACGAGCAAAATCGATTCGCGCACCATTCTGGGTGAGCAGGGCGCGGAGCAATTGCTGGGGCAGGGCGACATGCTTTACATGGCGGGCGGTGGGCGTATTACGCGCGTTCACGGGCCGTTCATTTCGGATAAGGAAGTCGAGAATATCGTCGCCTATTTACGCACGCAGGGCACACCGCAATACGACATGGCGGTGACGCATGACCCAGAGGCCGAAGGCGAGGATGGTGAGCTGTTCGAGGAAGAAGAAACCGAAGCCGAGCGCGCGCTCTACGAGCAGGCGATGCAGTTTGTGATCCGCGATGGCAAAGCGTCGGTCAGCTATGTGCAGCGGCGGCTCAAAATCGGTTATAACCGTGCCGCGCGCATCATCGAGAAGATGGAAGCCGAGGGCATTGTGGGCGCCGCCAACCATGTCGGCAAACGCGAAGTGCTGGTGCGGGAGTAACGCGATTCTACTGGAAAACTTATGCGCGGCATTCTATAGCTCGCGCATGACGAAATCATGGATGATGGGCTGGGTGAGCGTGGCGCTGTGTGCGGCAAGCGCCGTGGCGGCGACACCGGGCAACTATAACCTGCCGGATGCGCCAAGCACCGCTGTGGCCAAGCCGGTCGCTACCTTCACGCCCATTAAGCCGATCCGCGCGGCCACCGAGGCCGATGCGCCGGATGTGGCGCGGGTGGAGGCATATCTCAGCACCATCAGCAGCATTGTCGCGGATTTCACGCAGATTTCGGCCGATGGCAGCGTGGGGGCGGGCAAGTTCTACCTCAAGCGGCCGGGCAAAATGCGCTGGCAATATGCGCCGCCAACGCCGATCCTGCTGGTCAGCGATGGCAAGGTCATCACCTATTATGACGCCGGGCTCGACCAGGTGAGCTATATCGGGATCGATGATACCTTGGCTGGGTTCCTTGCCAAAAAGGACATTTTGCTCAACAGCGCCTCGACACGGTTGACGAATTTTGAGGTTAAAGACGGGTTTATCCGCGCGACGGTGGTGCAAAAGGCCAAACCGGCGGAAGGCAGCCTGACGCTGGAATTCACCGATAAACCAATACAATTCAGCAAGATGATGGCGATTGACGCGACCGGGAATGCCACCACCATCCAGCTCAGCAACGCCCAGTTTGGGCCGGTGCTGGATAATAAGATGTTCATCTTCGAGGATTCCCGCAGCGTTCATCGGAAACGACGTTAATACATTTCACACAACTGTCACACTCAATACCCCTGCAATCCGTTACATTGGGTTTAAGAGAAAAAACACCAGGGGAACTACATGCAACAGCTGGAACGCACCAAACTTGAAGAGCTGATGATGGCGATGGTCGGGCTTGAGACCATGGCCTACATCAAGCCGGTAATGGAAGGTGCGCTGACCAATTACGCTGTGTTTGCGGCCGATGGCACCCAGCTGGCGATTTTCGAATCCGAAGAAAAAGCCTATTACAACGCTGTGAAGCATAACCTCGCACCCGTTAGCATTCACTAGCCTTTCGTTGCCGACCAAAAACAAAAAATACCGCAAACCATGTCCCTCTTTTCGATTGTTCAAAGGACATGAACCATGCTGATTGCCATCACCGCTTGCGTTAGTATTCTCTGGGTTGCGGCCCTTGGCATTTACCTGAGCCCCGCCTATAGCCGCGTGGATGCGCGCAAGGAATAGGGCTTTCTCTCACTATCGTTTTTAGCGCACCGTCGCTTCGCGCGTCGCCTCTCGGCGACTTCCCCTCACCCAGCTGTGTCTAGGCGGCTTGCGCCGCCAAGACTGCGCAGCCCTCTCCCGCAGGCGGGAGAGGGGAAGAAGGGGGCGGTTGGTGGGGGCATGCGCGTCTATAGATATAAAAGAACCTTTGTCATCCCGGGTTTATCCCGGGATCCGGCCTCACCATGGGCACCGAGTGTGCTGAGCGGCCGGATCCCGGCACAGGGCCGGGATGACAGGGTGTGGGGGTTGATATGGGTAATCGGCCTTCGTGTGGCGTACCCGCTCAGGCGAGCGTGACCATGACGGGCACGTGATCCGACGGCGTATCGAAGCCGCGGGCGTCGCGGTAGATGAGGCCGGATTTCAGGTCGCTCTTCAGGGCAGGCGATAGCCAGATGTGATCGAGGCGGCGGCCGCGGTCGGAGGCGGCCCAGTCGCGGTTACGGTAGCTCCACCAGCTGTAGAGTTTCTGGTCGTGCGGGACGAGGGCGCGCATCGCATCCACCCAGCCGCCGCTCTGGCGCATGAGGTCGTTGAGCTTATCGACCTCGATGGGCGTGTGGCTGACGATTTTGAGCAGCTGCTTGTGCGACCACACATCATGCTCCAGCGGTGCGATGTTGAAATCCCCCAGGATGACGACGCGGTGGTGTTTTTTCACCTCCTGCTGCGACCAGTCGCGCATGGCATCGACGAAGCGGAGTTTCTCATCGAATTTGGAGTTGAGCGCGGGGTCGGGGATGTCGCCACCGGCGGGGACGTAGAAGTTGTGCAGCTGGATGCCGCCTTCAAGCTCGGCCGCGATATGGCGCTTCTGGCCGTTGCCGATCATGTCGTGCGTCGCCACCAGTTTCAGCGGAATTTTGGAGAGGATGGTGACGCCGTTATAGCTTTTCTCGCCGGTGAACACGATGTGCTTGAAGCCAAGGCGGGCCACCAGCTCGTGCGGGAAATGCGCATCTTCGACTTTGGTTTCCTGCAGGCACAGCACATCGGGCGCGTGGGCGGCGACGAAACGGCTAAGCATATCCTCGCGGATGCGGATGGAGTTGACGTTCCAGCTGGCGATTTTTATGGGCATGCGCGCGACTATAGTGCCTTCACCCAAAAAGGGGAGGGGTTTTTACGCGGCGTCGCGGTGTGTTTTTGCGGCCTGAAGATCCACCAGCTGCTGGAGCTTGCCATAGTCGATGTTGCCTTGGGTATCGACCACCTGATCGGCGCCGCTGACGCCAACCTGCGGGCTCACCTCGCGTTTGGCTTTGGTGACTGCTTCCGAGACAGAATCGTAGGTCACCGCACCACCGACAGGTGCGCCGCCGCCACCGGCCGCGGTTTGGCCGGGAGGGCTAAGGTCGAGCGTGACGGCGGGGCCAAACGGGTCGGTCTGGGCGAATGGTTCGAGGTTGAAGCCCTTGGCTTCGATCGCGGCGACCACTTCCTCGGTGGCGCTGATACCGGCTTTTTGGAGGTCTTCATCCAGCGCGAGGAAATCAGTTTGGGTAAAATTTTCGGGGGTGTATTTTTTCAGGATGTCATCAAGCGCGGTGGGCGACGGGGTGGAAATAAGCGGACTTTGCGTCAACGCAGCACTGACAATACCAGCGATGGCAGTCATAAGGGCCTCCTACATAGAGTGTTCGGTCGCCGTACATGGCAACGTTCTCTTATTAGCAGAATCAAATAAAAAGTCTTCAGCTAATTGAAGGGTGTCAACAGCTTTGTGTCATGCTGCTCATTTTTCATCGCTTTTGTGGCGCACAAATCACGCTAGTTGAGGAAGAAACGCAAACTGCAGCCGATATCGGTCACGGTGAGCAGGTAGGCCGCGGTCTCGGTTACATCCGTATCGGTGCAGGCACCCAGATCCCGGCGGCCCATGACCTTGCCGCTGCCGGGTTTGCCATCATCCATTTTGGTATCGACGTTCCATGCGTCTTCCGGAGTGATGGCCGCGACCCGGGTTTCGCTGACGGTGTAGCGTTTGCCGAAGGAAAGCAGGTTGCCGCCTTTGTTTTTAAACCATGAGCCGGTTTCGGACGTGACGGGATCGCTATACATCAGGGTGAAGCCCGCGTTGTTGACGCGGCTTTGCGGCACGTTGAGCCCGGGGGTGGCAAGGTTGGCGCCTGCCGGGTCGGCAATGCCGGAATAGGTGCCCTCGACCAGCCCGGCGCTGGTAAGGTGCTGCCAGGCGCGGAACCATTCGCCGCCGACAACTTTGCCATCACCGTCGCCATTGCAGGTTTGGGTGCCGGTGCCGGTATCGGTCAGCGGTGCGGCACACTGGCCACCGGCGCCGCCGGTGTTAATCATGCCCCAGAATTGGCCGGCATTGGCCATGTCGCCGGGCACGGCGAAATATTTATCGCGGAAAGTATACATAGCGGTGAGGTAGCGGTTGGCATCGGTGCTGATGCTGCGGATCTCGGAAGCGCGTATGAGTGATTTTCCCGACAGTACGCCGCCCACCAGCAGGCCAAGGATGACAAGCACAATCGACAGCTCCACCAACGAAAAGGCGCGTACGCGGTTCCGCTTGGAATGAGGCATGGCTATGGAGCGTGTGGGCGATGCATTCATCATGGTTGTGCAATGTTACGCGAATGCGCAAGCGGATGCAAAGTGAAATTGGTTCGGGCATACTGCGAGGATATGAGGGGGTGGAAAACCGCGTTATGACGATGCATCTGATCAAGCTCTCCGTTGGGCCACAGCGGCTTGCCGACCTTGCGGCATGGCAGGCCGCGCGCGTGGCGCAGGGGTTCGAGCTGATGCATGTGACGCGCCATATGCCCAAGCGTGCGGCGGAGGTGCTGGATGGCGGGTCGATCTATTGGGTCATCAAGGGTTGGTTATGCGCGCGGCAGCGGTTGACCGAGCTGCGGCCATTGCTGGTCGATGGGGTGCCGCATTGCGGGCTGGTGCATGATGCGACGCTGGTGCGGGTGCGTCCGCGCAAACATCGCCCGTTCCAGGGCTGGCGCTATTTCGACCCAAAGGACGCGCCGCCCGATCTCATCATGAACGCGGGGGAGGACGATATGCCCGAGGCGCTGCGCCGCGAGCTGACGGTGCTGGGGTTGCTGTAAGCCGGGCGCGGGCTAGCAGCCCTTGGGGGTGAGGAAGCAGCCGCCCTGATGGTCGTTCACCAGCCCGACAGCTTGCATATAGGCATAGATAATGGTTGAGCCGACAAAGCTCATGCCCCGTTTTTTGAGGTCTTTGGAAATTGCATCCGATTCCGCCGTGGTGGTGACCATGGTGGCCGGGCGGGTGATTTTGGGCGCGCCGCCGACAAACCGCCAGAGATAGGCATCGAAGGAGCCATACTCTTTTTGGATGGCAAGGAAGGCGATTGCGTTTTTGCGCGCAGAAAAAACCTTGAGGCGATTGCGGATAATGTCGCCGGTGAGCAGCACGGTTTCAAGCTCGGCATCGCTCATCTGCGCGACCCGCGCGGGATCGAAATGATGGAATGCACGGCGATAGCCGTCGCGGCGTTTGAGGATGGTGTACCAGCTGAGCCCGGCTTGCGCGCCTTCGAGGATCAGCATTTCAAATAGCTGCTGGTCGTCATGCACGGGCACGCCCCACTGCGTGTCGTGGTAGTGGATGTAATCCGCCTTATCGGCGGGCACCCAGTGGCAGCGTGGTTTATCAATCATGGCCGCAGGGTATGGCGGGCCCGCACAAAAAGCAAAAGCTTTGCATGCGCCGGGCGGGTTACTGCGAAGAATGCCCAACAAACCGCCACCATCGACAAATCCGCCGAAGAGCTGCTGCACATGGCAAAGAACCGCGCTTCCGGCAGCAAAGTGCGTCACCAGGAGCGCCAGCGCATCCACCGCCTGCAGAATGAGCTGAAAGACTGGGAAGCCAGCAACCGCATCCGCGCCTTCATCTTCGCGATGCGCGCCTCCGGTCGTGCCGCCGCGCCCGAGCAGGCCGAACATCTCGCATGGGCTGCTCGCTATGCCGACCACCTCGACCCCACTATGGACTTCCGCATCGAGGTGCTGGAAGAAGTATAAGGGATGATATGGTGGCCACTAAGGCCAGAAATCAACGATAAGAGATAGCCTGTTATCCCTTATTTCAGCGCTAGCTTCAGATCATCATGCTCGAACGCGGACTCCATGCGAGCGATTTCCTTTGCTGTCAGGCCGAGCACAGCGGCGCGGTCGCGCCAGATAGAAACAGCGCGACCGACTTCGGCAGCAATCGCTCTGGCTTCTTCCGGCTTAAGCCCGAATTGCGGCGCTACTTCGAGCGCAAGAGGTAATGAAGCTGCGGTATCTACCTCATCAACCGCCAGACTCAAGTAACGTGATTTAATATCGGTTGGCGTCGGGTTGAGATCATAGGCAGGGGAAAGCTGCCAGCCAGCGGCACGATAGAGAAAGCCATGATTGCGCAGATGGTCGTCAGTATTTGAAATAAGAATGTTGAACACGATGCGCCGCCATAATTGCCTCGCATCTTCTTCGGGCTGCACACCGTGCTGGCGCAGCGCATCCACGATTTCCAGATAGCTGTGCTGCTCGTTATCCTGCGCGGCCAGCATGCTCATCGCGGAAAGAAAGGGTATTCGTGCGCCATCTTCGCGGTCGAACCGGCGCAACAGCAGCACATTACGGCCTTCTATCTTTACGATGCGCCAGTCCGGCACAGGAATGCCAGCCGCGCTGGCAAGATCAAGCGCGACCGCTTCCCATAGCGTCACTTGCCAAGTGTCGTCGCTTTGCGGGAACTTGGCAATGGATAGCCGCCCATCCTGATCCATGACCGATGCTTTCGGCCGTGCACCGCCCAGCGATGATCCCGGCGCAAGGAGTAGTTGCAGCTCGTGCTCGCTTTCTTCTCCCGCTGCAGTGTGCATGGCGGCGTTCAGCAATTCGCCCAGGCGAACTAACGGCGGAATAGATGCCGTATCCTGTGGAGCCAGAAACTCTCCGCCTTCCTGTTCTGCAAAACGCAGCGCGCCTTGGCGCGCGATGTCACCGACGCCTAACAGATAATCGGCTTCGCTCAAGGTACGCGGCGCGCGCTTTTCTGTACGCGCTTTGCGCTGCTCTTCGCGCTGAATCAGGACGCGTCCCCAGCGATCCGGCGCGGAATCGCCGATAGCGCCGAAAAGCGCTCTTCCGCCAAACGTATGCTGCGTTCCAGAACCAAGCGCAAGCGCTGGCTCCAGCGCGAACTTTCCTGAGTGCGCAAGCCAGCTTTCATTATATTCGAAGCTCGCGCTTTCCTTGCCCTTTGCCTGACGCGTCCATAGCCGCCCCACCAGATGCGACGCGCCCTTCAAATCAACGTAAACGAAGATACTGCGTTCCATCACTTCGTCTCCTTATGCGACCGCATGCGCCGGACGCGCTTCGGCAAGCGTTCATCTTCAAGCTGGAGCCCAAGCGTATCGTTCCTGACATCCACCAGTTCTTCCAGGCGAGATGCGAGACCAAGAATAAACAATATGGTGGCGTAGGTGCCCAGCGAAACACCCGGATCACCCTTTTCCACTTTGCCAAGCGTCGTGCGGGTAATGAAGGCGCGCTCCGCCATCAACGTCGCCGTGATGCGGCGACGCAGGCGCGCCGCGCGGATATCCTCTCCTAGTTTGGAAAGCGCCCGTTTGACCGGAAGTGGCAAAGGTGGGTTGGTTCGCATGAATATCTCCTATCGTCCATTATTATAGACAATAAAGCCAATAATGTCCATTATAATATGCACTTAATAAAAACGGGGATGTGGGGATATAGCAGATAATTGCATGATATTTCCATAAAAATACATGCAATAACATAGCGAACTTCGATTACTGAACCGCCGCCTTATATTGCTCCGCCCGGCCAGCCACCACTTCGCCCGCGAACCATAAGCCAACGTCATCGGCAACATTCTGCATCTGTTCCGGCGTTAGTGCTGCTTTCTGCGCTTCGGTCATACGCACCACGCGGTCCAGTGCCTTCGCCACGCTTTTCAAAACCGCTTTGCGTTCATTGCGCGAGCAGCTGGAGAAATGCGCCACGGCTTCTTCCAGATGCGCATCCAGCACATCGACGACCAATCCATTATAACTCACGCGCGGCATATTTTCTCTCGGTTCGGCAAATCCAGTTGAATGTAACATAGTGCTTATAATCCATTCTGAAATGCAGAAGTCATATAAAAGCAGCTGGTTTTCATATCGGCTGAGCGTAGTATTATTTCCGATATGACCCAACCATTATTACAATCAGCGCTGTTTGAAATACCTGAGGCAACGGTGCCAGGGCTTACCTACATCGCAGATTACATCGATGCGGCGGCCGAGAACGCATTGATGCAGCATATTGATGCCCTGCCATGGATCACGGATTTGAAGCGCCGTGTGCAGCATTATGGTTACCGCTATTATTACGAGGCGGGCAATACCACCGGGACTTCGCTCGGCCCGCTACCGGATTGGCTAATACCGTATTGCATCCGTTTGCATGAATCCGGCGCATTCCGCGAAGTGCCCGATCAGGTGATTATCAATGAATATCTTCCAGGGCAAGGCATCGCACCACACATCGACAGAACCCGTTTCGCCCGCACCGTGGCCTCCCTAAGCCTGGGGTCACCCTGCGTCATGGACTTTACACATAGCGAAACAGCCGAGAAAACATCACGCCTGTTGGAGCCACGAAGCCTGCTTCTGATATCCGATGATGCTCGCTACCTATGGAAGCATGGAATAGCGCCGCGCAAAGCGGACCGCTATCAAGGCGCCGTCTTCCCGCGCGGGCGGAGAGTGTCGCTGACGTTCAGGAAGATGATAACCGCCTAAAAACCGCAATCATCCACCGCGAAAGACCGCTAGCCAATCGGCAATGCCTGGAATAGATTCAGTAAATTAGAATTTATCGGGGGCAGAGCATGGCAAAGAAGACCGACATTCCCATCAAAGACCTGGTCAGCATGATTCAGCACGGCGAGCTGCGGCTGCCGGAGATGCAGCGGCGCTATGTATGGACATCGACGCGCGTGCGCGATCTGCTGGATTCACTCTATCGCGGTTATCCGTCTGGCTCCATTCTCGTCTGGGAAACCGATCTGGAACAGCCGGTGCGCGATCTAGCCGTATCGCAATCCGACACGCCATTTTCCACCTATAAGCTTCTGCTCGACGGCCAGCAGCGCCTGACTTCGCTCTCGGCCGTTATCCGTGGTGAGCCGGTGATGGTGAAAAACCGCCAGCGTCCTATCGATATCGCCTTCAATCTCGATCATCCGGAAGGCTCGCCGGTGGAGCTGATGGAAGTGGAGGACGATGAAGAATCGCCGATGATCAAAGCGGATGAGACGCAAGAAGAAGATGCCGAGACCGCTGAACGCCAGGACTCGGTCATCGAGCGCTTGAATAAGCGCACCTTTGCCGTAGCATTCCGCAATCTGCTGGCGCAGCCCAACTGGGTTAGCGTTACGGAAGTGTTTAATGGCCAGAAATCGGACTGGGAGTTGCTCAAAGATTTGGTTGGCACACCGGACAATGCCAAATTCAAATTCTATTCCGACCGGCTACAACGACTGCGCAATATCTGCCAATACTCCTACGTCATGCATGTTTTGGGCCGCGATCTTTCCTATGAGGAAGTAGCAGAGATTTTCGTGCGCGTGAATTCGCTGGGCGCCAAGCTGCGCGGCTCCGATCTTGCGCTGGCGCAGGTCACCGCGAAATGGCGCAACTCGCTCAAGCTATTCGAAGAGTTCGCCGAGGAGTGCGAGGAGCAACAATTCACCATCGATGTCGGCTTGCTAGTGCGCCTGATGGTCGTATTTGCCACCAAGCAATGCCAATTCAAAACCGTGTCTTCCATCCCACTTCCAACCATGCAGGAATCATGGGAAAAAGCCAAAGAAGGCATGCGCTACGCCATCAATTTCCTGCGCGCCAACGCCGATATCGAGGATGAATCGCTATTATCTTCGCCGTATTTTATCATCCCTATCGCCACTTACGGCATACTGAAAGACGGCAAGATTTCCCCCGCTGATGAAACTGCCATGCTGCGCTGGCTCTATGTCGCCAATGCCAAAGCGCATTATTCCGGCTCCAGCGAGAGCAAGCTGGATTATGATGTTGGCCTGTTGTTCAAGGGCAATAGTTTTGATGCACTGATTGAGCCGCTGCACCAACGTTATGGCAGGCTGCACGTCGAGGCCGGAGATTTCGCCGGGCGCGATCCGCGCAACGCGCTCTTCTCTCTAGCCTACCTCGCACTCAAACACAGCGGCGCTAAAGATTGGCGCACAGGCCTCGGGCTATCACTCACCCACCAAGGCAAGCTGCACTATATCGAATATCACCACATCTTCCCTAAATCGCTGCTGCAGAAAGCGGGCTACGAAAAAGCGGAGATTAACGAGATCGCCAACATGGCGTTCATCAGCGGCCGCGCCAATCGCGGCATTTCCAACAAAGAGCCGAAGGACTATTTCCCAGGCATCATCAAGGAGCGCACCGAAAACGCATTGTCGTCGCAGTACATCTCGTTGGATAAAGAAATGTGGGAGGTCACCGCTTACCCGCATTTTCTGCAGTATCGCCGTCAGGAGCTAGCCAAGGCAGTGAACGAGTTCATCGAGAGCGCCTGCAAAGCTGGCCGTGCGACAACACTTGCCAGCAAGGCGGCTTGAGAATGGAAGCCAGATAATGGCATAGAATGCCACCTCTGCTTAACGCAGCAGCTGCTTCCGACCATTAAAGTCGTGCAAGCTGTCTAATATTTTAAGCAGCTGGAAGCTCCGACCATTGAGCCTTCCCGCGCCCATATCTGTGAACATGGGCGCGAGTATCGCCTTCTTTAAATTGGGCAATATATAGGCTTGGCCCAGCATCACGCGCCGTCCGTTTCAGGCAGGCGAGACGTTCATAGTCGGCAGAGCATATCCAGGCAGTGGACCAAATCGCATTTCGAGGCTCAAATTTTAGGAACTGGCGGGACTTAGTTGACGATTTTCGACAGAACGAGGTGAAGCGAGCTTATATTATTTTGTTTCATGAACGATTTAATTTGAAGCATCGTCATTGGTATAAATTATAATTACGACTTTGCTTTTAGCCATTTTTGCAACTCTCTTTTCGCTGCAGCCTGATCTTGTTCATAAAGCTCTTCTACAGAAGGCGAAGCTGCGAGCATTGCCTCATAAGCATCTCCCTGACTCGCAAGTACGGCGTCAAAGTGGTCAATAGTTTTAGTAAATGATGGAACTTTTTCCGTAGACCACGTGTTTTTTAATTGCTGCCAACGCTCGGTGCCTTGATTGGCGAAATATTGTGATGCACCCCCATTGCGAAGCTCGCAATCAAGGCATCCCAACTCATAAAGAAAGTTCTCTGCTTGAGTAAGTGAAGCTGGTGCTTCACGTTTTTCCATAACTTGCTGATATGAATTAAGAAACCAATCCTCTAATTCCCAATCATCAGCCATCATTGCCTCGTAATTGTACAATTTTACAGCGACTTACTTGTTCGAACAATGGCGGAAGCGGTGAGATTCGAACTCACGGAGGCTTGCACCTCGCTAGTTTTCAAGACTAGTGCCTTAAACCACTCGGCCACACTTCCGGTGGGTTGTGCATAGGATATTTGCGGCGGTGCGGCAACTGGCTATTTGCGGAGGGTTTTGTTGAGGGTGTAGGTGCCGACCACTTCGCCCTGGGCGAGGATGCGCTTGCTGGTGACGAGGCGCGCATAGGTGGCGGCGGCGCTGGTTTGGTTGCCGGGGGCATCCAGCGGTGCATCTGCGCCAAGGGCCATCACGATGAAGTGGTAATGATGGAGGCGCTTATCGTTCCACGGTGGGCAGGGGCCGCCATAGCTGGTTTCGGTGGGGACGTATTTGTTGATACCCATATCGTTGAGCAGGGGCGTGCCGATGGCGGTATCGGTGGCGGCAAGGGCGCGCGTGGCGGCGGGAATGTTGATGCGCGCGAAATGGAAGAAATCCTTGCGCGGGGCATCGGCGGGGATGGTTTTTCCTTCCTTGCCGGCATCGGTGAAATCGGCCGGGACATCGGGATCCATGACGAAGATGGCGAAGGATTTGGTTTCCTTCGGCGCATCGCCCCACTGGATGGTGGGCTGGAGGTTTTTGCCATCCGTGCTGCGGCCGCGGGCAGTGGGCTTGCAGCGCACATTGGCTTCGGGCACGGGCTTGCCGGGGCGGATGCCATCGACCGTGACATCGAGCGGCACGGTGGCGGCGTGGGCGAGGGTGCTAAGGCCGAGGCTGAGGATGCAGGTGGCAGCGAGGCGGGGGAGGGACAGGATCATGCGGCGCTCCAGGGGATGGCGTGGGTGATACGCCTGAGGCCATAGCCTATCGCTGGCGGTGCGTCATCGGTTTTTTGTGGCGCGGCTGGTGGCCGGTGGGCGGATGAGTGCGCGCAGCAGCTCGGCAGCGTCGTCGGCTGGGCCGAACAGATGGTGGTTGATGAATTGATCCTTGGCCGATTCGTGAAAATTCATATCGACCGCCCAGTGCACCATGTCTTCGCGCGCGGTGCTGAGGATGCGCGCGGCGGTGCCAAGGCCGCTGGTTTGGGCATGCGCCATGAGCAGGCCAAGGCCGCGAATGAGGGGGGCGATGGCATCATCCGGGCTGGTGGCGCGCGGCAGGGGGCGTCGCTTGGCTTTTAACGGTTGCAGGCGTTTGCTGGTGGCGCGCTTGATGTGTTGTTCCATGTGCGAGTGCCCCCGATGGTTGAGTGGTTGAAAGTGCTGCTATTGCTTGCTTTATTACTTCTTTCGGGGGCGCAAGGTCAAGATAAATACACCAATTAGTTGCATCATTGGGCGCAACGTGTGGTTGATATGGCACAGGGAATGGCTTCGGGTATTTTAGCGTCTGTTAAGGATATATTAACCTTATGGGAGTTTAATCACATTAATTAATCAACCAAAGGGAGTGTTTATGGCGACCATGTTTTTTGCAGGGATACCACTGGAAGGCAGCGGCAGCCGCCCGCTCGAAGCCGATTTATATGGTGCCGAGCAACAGGGGGTCGATGCGGAGAATATCTCGGCGACGGGCAACCTGAATATCGGCAATGTGATCAACTATGATGCGCATGTCCAACGCTATCTCACTGGCGCAGCGGTGGGGGGCAACCATGCCGACGCATCATTGGCAAGCACGCCCGATACGACGAGCGGCCTCATCACCTCGCCGGATGGGGGCCGTGCGCGCACGGTGAATTACGATGGTGACAGCGCGATCACCAACAACGCAGCGGCGGCGAACGATGCCGCGCCGCAAAACCCGCAACTTGCGGCGCCGCGTGGGCCGGATGCCCCCGCAAGCCCCAGCGCGCTGCCCGCAGCGGATGCGCCGGTGACGGAAAGCACGGGCGGTGGTGACTCGTCGAGCACGATCAACAACTATGCAAGCGATAGCGCCAGCAGTAGCAGCACCAGCGACAGCCACGACGTTACGAATAGCAATAACACCAATAACTATTCGAATAACGTGGTCACGATCAGCAACAGCGAGCAGAATTATACGGTGAATAATTATTACAACGATTCGCATAACAGCCTTATCTCGATTGGCGATATTACGCTGATTAATAATAGCGGTGGCGGCTCGACGACGAATAATTTCCTGAACCTCGACCTCACCATCCTGAACACGGTCACGACGCAGACGATCACGAATATTTTTGGCAATGGCGGCGGCGACTCGCCGTGTGGCCTTGATGTCTGCGCGCTGATTCAGAATACATTGCAGCAGGTGACGACCGTGCTGGGCGGCGGTGGCGATGGGCTGCAGCTGGTGGCGATTATCGAGAATGCGCTGGGGCAGGTGACGACGCTGCTTGACCTGCATGGTGGCAATGGCCTGCTGGCGACGTTGGTCACGCAGCTGGGCGATACGCTGCATGACGTGGGCGATTTGCTCAGTGGTGGCGGTGACCTCAACGTGACGCAGCTGCTTGGCACGGTGACGACGCCGCTTTCGGATGTGGTGTCGCAGCTGGTGGCGGGCGGCGCGGAACAGACGCTGGCGGCCGTGGTGAGCGAGCTGAACAGCACGCTGGCGCAGCTGGGCGAGGGAATTGGCGAAGCGCTGCCCAGTGAGGTGACGCAGCTGGTTGGTCATGCGCTCGACCAGGTGACGGCGATTGTTGGCGGTGATACGGGGGCGCTGCTGACGGCGCTGAATGGGATTGGCGACCTTGTGGGCGGCTTGCCGCCGGGCAACGGTGTGCCGCTGCCGGCGTTGCCGGATGTGGTGGGCGTGATCGGCCAGGCACCAGCGGCGATTGGGATGGAAGTGCAATCGCTACTGAACGCGGTGGGCGGCGGATTGCCAGGGTTGCCAGGTCTTCCCGATATTGGTGGGGTGCCTGGCGGCATTGGCCTGCCACCGTTGCCGGATGTGACGGCGCTGCTAACGCAAGTGCCGCCGGCACTGGTGGGTGAGGCGCAGGTAGTAGTAAATATGGTGACAGGCGGTGTGCCGCCGCTGCCCGATGTGCTGGGGGCGGTGGGTAGCGTGCCGCTGCCAGCCTTGCCGGATGTGGCGGGCATGCTTTCGCACATTCCGCCAGCGGTTGTCGGTGAGATTCAGTCGGTGCTGAACGGGGTGACGGGGCAATTGCCTGCGCTGCCAGATGTGGCTGGCACGCTGACGCCGGTGCTGGCAGCGGTTGGTGGCGAGGTGCAATCGATCATCGGTGGGGTGGAAGGCGTCGCGGCGCAGATTCCATCGGCGCTCACAGGCGAAGTGCAATCGGTGATTGGTGGAGTGGAGGGTGTGGTTGCACAAATTCCGTCGGCGCTGGTGGGCGAGGTGCATTCGGTGCTGGGCGGGTTGGAGGGCACGGTGGCGGCGTTGCCGGTGCAGGCGATGCTCGATGCGGTGGGCGGCACGGTCGCCAGTGTGGCGACGCCGTTGGTCGATACGTTGAGCAACGCATTGCATGGCCATCCGCTGCTGGATGCGAATGCAAACCTGCTCTCGCCCGCATTGGCACCGGCGGATGACCATGCGCTGATTAATGCCGACCTGTCGCTGCTCAGCCCGGCGGGCGATGCATCGCCGCATGCGGCGGGGATTGGCTTGCTGGATGTGAGTGGCACGATTCTTTCTGACCCCACGAGTGGTGGCAGCGCGCATGACGGTATTTCCATCAGCCTGAATGCAAACACGGTGACGGATCTGCTGCTGCCGCAGAATGCGCTGCCGGTGGTGTCGTATGATATTCCGCTGCCAAACCTTGTACAGGCGGTGCCGCTGGCATCAACCGTGTTCGATACGGTGGCGCAGGCGAGCAATGATGTGCATGGTGCGGCCAGCCAGCTGCTTGACCCGCTGGTACATCTCTCCGTGTTGGCGGATGCAGGCCACGCGGTGGCGGCGGTGGATGCGGGCGTGCTGTTTGGCGGCAGCCAGGCGGCAGTCGGCGGCCATGCGGAAGCGCCGCCCGCCGCCGCGCCGGTGCTGCATATCGAGCATCTCGCCAATGCGTTCCTTGGCCATCACGCGTAGGTTCCCCTCCCTGCGACCGTGACCGAAATCCCACGTAGTGGCGAATAGTCGCTACGTGGGATGGGTTGTATCCGATTAGCGATTGCAACCAATGGGTGTGTAATTATAATAATTGGGAAACCAATGGGATTCCTATGCTCGGTCAAAACACATTCATCCACCCGCGCCATCTTGGCTTATTACTGGCGTCCTCGCTGGCGGTGAACACGCTGGCATTGGCGTTGCCGCTGATGACGATGCAGATCTATGATCGCGTGCTCTCCAACCGGGCGGAAGATACGCTGCTGGTGCTTTCGGTCGGGGTGATGATTGCGGCCTGTGTGGAATGCACGCTGCGCATTTGCCGCAGCATGATGGTGGGGCTTAACGGCGCGCATTTCGAGCATGATGCGGCGGTGCGCGCGCTTGGGAAGGTGTTGGAGGCGGAGCCGCGCGCCATCGGCTCCACAACGCCTTCGGTGATTGCGCAGGACATTGGAGCCGCCGCACGGCTCAAGGATTATTTCGGTGGGCAGATGATGGTGACGCTGCTGATCGACTCGCCGTTTATTATCGTATTTTTGGCGTTGGAGGCCTATCTCGCCGGGTGGCTGGTGGTGGTGCCATGCGCGGTGCTGGCGCTGTTTTTGCTGATGTCATGGCACCAGGGCGTGCAGGTGCGCGAACTGATCGACGCGCGCGAGAACCATGACGATGCGCGCTACAGTTTTATCACCCAGGCACTGCAAGTGGTGCACACGATCAAGACCTTCTGCCTTGAGGCATCGATGGCGCGGCGCTTCGAGGAAGTGCAGCGTGAAAGCGGCCAGACTAATTATGCGCTGGCCTGCAAGCATGGGCAGGCGGGCTCGCTCAGCTACGGGTTTTCGCAAGCGATGACGGTGGCGGTGATCTGCGCCGGCGCGCCGCAGGTGATGCATGGGCATATCACGGTGGGGACGCTGATTGCCTGCGTGCTGCTGTCCGGACAGGTGATGCAGCCGCTGCAGCGCGGGCTGGCGATGTGGATCCGCTTTCAGGATATTGCGCTCGCCAAAGAGCGGCTGACGGGGCTGATGGAACTGCCGCCACGGCCGTTTTTGCTGCCTGAGAAAATGGCTGCCAACCATGGCGCGCTGCGGCTCGACAAGGTGCGCTTCAGCTATGCCGACGGGGTGCCGGTGCTGGATGGGGCGAGCCTTGCCGTGGCGCCGGGGGACATGGTCGGCATCACCGGCGCATCCGGCAGCGGCAAGACGACGCTGCTGGAATTGATGGCCGGCATCGCGATGCCCGATCGTGGATCGGTGACGCTTTCGGGCATGGCGGTGGCGGGCATTCCGATGGCGGAGCGCGACCGCTATATCGCCCATCTGTCGATGAGTGGGCTGATCCTGCGCGGCAGCATTATGGATAACCTCACCGGCTTCCGCCCGGAATTGCGGGCGCAGGCGCGCCATGTCGCCGACCAGCTGGGGATTGAAGACGCGGTGGCGCTGCTGCCTGCGGGCTATGACACGCCGCTCGAAGGCCACACGACGGATGTGGTGTCACCGGGGCTGAAGCAGCGCATCAGCATTGCGCGGGCGCTGCTGCACAAGCCGCGGTTGATCCTGTTCGAGAATGCCGATCATGGGATGGACCATGATAGCTACAGCCGTATTTTTGCGCTGCTGGCGCGCCTTAAAGGCAAGGCGACGATGGTGGTGGTGTCGGAGGATCGCAATATTTTGAGCCTGGTCGATCATATTTACGACCTGCGCCACGGGCAGCTGACGGCGATGAGCATGCCATCCATGCTGGTCAACGATCGCCGGATTGTCAGGGGAGCCAGCGCATGAACGCGGATGTCTGTGCCAATGCATTTGGGCAATCGGGGAAATGGCTGTGCCAGCTGGGGCTGCACGGCATGCTGCGCTGGCAGCACGGCAATAATAACTATGGGCTGCTGCTGCCGGTGCTGCTGGAGCTGAACGGCTGGCAGGGCGATATTTTATCGCTGTCGGATGCGTTGCCCTGCACCGCGCGCGAGATCGGTGTGCAGGATGTGCTGGCGGTGATGACGGCGCTGGGCTACCGCGTGCGGCGCGAGCGCATCCACACCCAAAACCTCAAGCCCGAAGACCTGCCGGGGCTGTTTATCCCGGCGGGCAAACAGGCGCGGCGCGAGGGGCTGGTGATCCGCGAAATCGGCGCCTATGGCATGGTGTGGCATGATGGGCGCGAGCAGGAGCGCGGTGTGTTGCCGCCGCAGGAAGGCGCGTTCTACCGTTTCGAGCGGCTGAGCGTGGGCGAAGCCAACGAGGAGCAGCTAGGCTGGTTGCAGCAAATGGGTGAGCGCTTCAAACCGCTGATGTGGTATGCGGCGGGCTTAAGCCTGGTGATGCATGTATTCACCCTCGCCATGCCGCTGTTTTCGATGGCGGTGTATGACCGCGTGATCGCGGCGCATTCGCTTTCGACGCTGCCGCTGCTGGTGATTGGTGTGGTCTTGGCGCTTTTGGTCGAACATATGATCCGCTGGATGCGGGTGCGGATTGCGGGCTGGATCGGCTCGCGCGCGGGGTTGCTTGCCAGCGCGGCGATGTTCGAGCGGTTATTGTTTTTACCGGCCTCGATCATCGAGCAGGCGTCGATTTCGTCGCAGCTGGCGCGCATTCGGGCGTTTGAATCGATCCGCGATTTTATCACCGGGCCGGTGTTTCTGACCATCCTCGAAATTCCGTTTTTGTTTGTGCTGATTGGCATTATCGCGCTGCTGGCGGGGCCGGTGGCGTTTGTTTCCATCGTCATCATGGCGGTGCAGGCGGTGATGCTGCTGGTGCTGCGCGCGCGCTGGAAACGGCTGGGCCGCGAGACGGCGCACGCCTCGGCGCAGCGGCAGCAAATTCTCATGGATACGATTGAAAACAGCAAGGCGATGTATGCGGCGGGCCTCAGCGCGCGAATGCTGCAGCGCTTCAAAGCGGTGAGCTGGCAGGCGGCGAAATCCAATTACCGCTTCGGTCTGAATGCGGCGGTGGTGCAGCATTGCGCGGGGCTGGTGACAGTCATTGCGGGCGTGGCAACCATTGGCATGAGCCTTAGCCGCATCTGGGATGGGCAGATGACCGGCGGGGCGATGGTGGCGACGATGATTATCACCTGGCGGGTGCTGTATCCGCTGCAGGCGCTGTGCGGGGTGATGCCGCAGCTGGAGCAGATCATCGCGGCGCTGAAGCAGGTGTCGCAGCTGATGTCGTTTACGCCCGAATCGCACGCGGCGAATGTGGTGCTGGCGGAGCATAAACTGCAGGGAAAAATCAGCATCCAGAATCTTGGGCTGCGTTATGGGCGCAAGAGCGACCCGGTATTTATGGGGCTGAATTGCGAGATTGAGATTGGCGAAATTGTCGCGGTGCATGGTGGCAATGGCTCGGGCAAATCGAGCGTGCTGCGCTTGTTGCTCGGGCTCTATGCGCCGGCGATGGGCAGCATTCGGCTGGATGGGGTGGACCATCGCCAGTTCGACCCGCGCTCGCTGCGCCGCCAGATCAGCTATTTGCCGCAAGCGCCGGAACTGCTGCCGGGCACGATTGCCGATAATCTGCGCGTGCATGATTTGCTGGCGGACGATTACCAGCTGCGCCAGGCGCTGCTATGGGCGGATGCGTGGGAGATGGTGGAGCAACTGCCCGCCGGGCTCGATACGCGCCTTGGCGAGGGCGGCTATATTCCATCGAGCGGGCTGGCGGCACGGCTGTGTTTGGCGCGGCTGTACCTCAGCGAGAGCCAGGTGATTTTATGCGATGAGCTGGCGAGCCAGCTGCTCAATAGCTCCACCGGTGAGCGGTTCCGCCATTTCCTCAATGAATGCCGCGGCAAACGCACGGTGCTGTTTGTTACCCACCGCGAGGACTGGCTGCACTATGCCGACAAGGTGATTTACCTGCAGGCGGATGCGCGGCCGGTGGTGGCGCGGCCCGAACGCTGGGTAGAAAAAGTGGCATGATGCTGAGGAGAAACGCATGAAAAATAATAACACGATGCTGTCCTACACGGTGGGTCAACAGATGCGGATGATGGGGCAATCGCTGCGCAGCAAAGTGCGGGTGTGGTGCGTGGATGACCTGAACGCTGTCAGCCAGTCGATGCGGGTGGAGGAGACACGGTTGCCGCGCTTGCTGCGGCTGATGGTGCTCACCCTTTCGGCGGCGACGGGGCTGTTTATTCTCTGGGCGGCGCTGACGCCGGTGAAGGAATTGGCGCGCACGGATGGGCAGGTGCTGCCCAGCGGCTATAGCCAATTGGTGCAGCATCTGGAGGGCGGGCTGGTACGCCAGATCCTCATCCATGAAGGCGATTTTGTGCAGAAAGACCAGCTGCTGGTGCAGCTGGACGGCGCCGGGCTGGAGGAGGATTTCAAGGAGCAGCAGGCACTGGTGGATGCGCTGGCGATGCAGGTGGAGCGGTTGCATGCGCTGCTTGAAGTGCGCGAGCTGAACTTCACGGGGATGAACCTCGATGCTGCCGCCATCGCCCAGCAGAAGCGGATGTTTAATGAAATGCGCACGACGCGCGCCTCCGAGCGCTCGGTGCTGGATGAGCAAATTGCGCAGAAGAAAATTGCGATCACGCGGTTGTCGCAATCGCTCAACACGGCGCGCAGCACGCTTGGCACTGCGACCGAGGGCAAGAATATTTACGCGGGCCTGAGCGACAAGGGGCTGGCGACGCGCTCGACCTATCTCAAACGGCAAGAGGAAGTGTATGCGCGGCAGGGCGATGTGAACAGCATCGCCAAGCAGATCGAGGAGGGGCAGCGCGAGCTGATCGAGTTTGCGCAGCGGCGCGAGGCGCTGGCCGGGCAGCAGCGCGACAGTGCGTATAACGAGCTGCGCAAGGCGGAATCCGACCTCGCGCAGGCGCGTGAATCGCTGAAAAAACGCAACGACCGCGTGGGGCGGCTGGAAGTGCGCGCGCCGGTGATGGGCTATGTGAAAGGGCTCAAGCTCAACACCATCGGCGCAGTGATTCCCGCCGGGCAAACGCTGATGGAGATTGTGCCGGTGGATGAGAAGCTCATTGTGGAAGCGCATATTACGCCGCAGCAAATTGGCCGGGTGGTGCCCGGGCAAGAGGTGCGGGTCAAGGTCGATTCCTATGATTATGTGCGCTACGGCGCGATTGAGGGCACGCTCGAATCCATCTCCGCGATGACGTTTGTCGATGAGATGAAACGGCAGGATTATTACAAAGGCCGGGTGGTGCTGAAGCGCAATTACGCTGGCGCAACGGCGGGAAGTCACCTGATTTTACCGGGCATGACGGTCGATGCGGATATCGTCACCGGTGAAAAAACGGTGCTGGGGTATTTGATGAAGCCGATCCAGGTCGCCGTGCATAACGCGATGAGCGAACAATAATCACCACAGGGAGAAACCGAATGCCACACGCCGCACTGACCCAATGGCCCAGCAATTCCAGCAGCCCGCTGCCGATGCCGCGCATTTTGCTGGCCGATGATGATCGCATCATGCGCCTCGTGCTGCGGCAGGCGCTGCAGCATAATGGCTACGATGTGAATATTGTCGAGAGTGGCGAGGAGGCGCTGGCGATCCTCGCCGAGCACGGCGCGAACGTGGATACGGTGATTCTCGATCGCGAAATGCCGGGGCTGAAAGGGCTCGAAGTGGTGGAGCGGATGAAGGCGCACCCGCAGATGCGCAATATCCCGGTTATCATGCTCACCGGCACGGGCGAGCAGGATAAGATTCAGGAGGGCATTGATGCGGGGGTGTATTATTACCTCGTCAAACCGGTGGATAATACGCTGTTGCGCAGTGTCATTGAATCGGCGCTGCGTGAGCGGCGGCAGAAACAGGCGCTGATTGGCGAACTCACCCGTTATGGCGCGGCACTCAAAGCGATGCGCTTCTGCCAGATTGCGGTGCGCACGATGACGGAAGCCGAAGACACGGCGTGTTTTTTGGCGTCCTGCTTCCCCGACCCCGAGCGGGTGGTGATGGGCCTGATGGAGCTGCTCGCCAACGCGGTGGAGCACGGTAATCTCGCAGTCACGTTCGAGGAAAAAAACAAGCTGCTGACGGATAACACATGGCGCAGCGAGCTCGACCGGCGGGCGCTGCTGCCCGAGCATGCGGGTAAGCTGGTCGATGTGACCTACCAGCATAAGGAGGAGGGCTACCTTGTGCAGATCAGCGATTGCGGCGCCGGGTTTGACTGGAAACGTTACTGGCACATTAATCCCTCGCGCGCGACGGCAAGCCACGGGCGCGGCATTGCGCGGGCACGACTGATGGCCTTCGACCGGCTTGCCTATAACGAGCAGGGCAACCAGGTGACGCTGATGGTGGCGCATGATGCGGGCACGGGTGATTACGCATGGTAGACAACACGCACAGGATGATCGAAGCGACGCGGCGACGCATTACCTTCAGCTACCGTGTGGCGCTGAGTCTGGTGGCGATCATGGTGGTGCTGACGGCGGCGATCACCGGGCATTTGGTGCGCGACCAGATCGACGATACGAGCATTATCAATATCAGCGGTAAACAGCGGATGCTGTCGCAGCGGATTGCGTTTCTGACGCATGAGCTGACGGAAGTGAGCGAGCAAACGCGCAGCACAACCTTGCAGGCCCTGCACAAAGCCGCGGATGAAATGGAGAGCGCACACACGGTGCTGACCACCTATGCGTTAGCGCATACATCGATATTCTGGTATGACAGTTTTGTCGATGACATGTACTTCCAGCCGCCCTTGCAGCTGGATGCGCAGATGCAGGCATTCCTCGGCCATGTGCACCATGTGCTGCGCCTGACGCCCGAGCAGGTGAAGGTGAACCAACCGGATGTTGCCGCCATTATCCGCGAGGCGCAGGGGCGATTGCTGGAATCGCTCGATGCGGTGGTATCGCAGGATGAGCAGGAAACGGTCGAGCGTTTCCAGATGCTGTATAATATCGTGCTCGGCCTCTCGGGTGCGGCGCTGCTGATGCTGGTGGGGGTGGCGATGGTGGTGCTGCGCCCGGCGATTTTATATGTGGAACAGGCGCAGCGGCGCTTGCAGGAGCTGAACCAGCTTAAGGGCGATTTTCTCGCCAATATGAGCCACGAAATCCGCACGCCGATGAATGGGATTTTCGGGATGACGGAACTGCTGACGGATTCCGCACTCAACCCGCGCCAGCAGCATTATGTGCGGACCTTGCAAAACTCGGCGGATCATTTGCTCGGGCTCATCAATGATATTCTCGATTTCTCGAAGCTTGAAGCGGGGCAGATGAAGCTCGACCCCATCCATTTCAACCTGATGGCGACGATTGAGGATGTGCTGGAAGTGCTATCCATGCGCGCGCGCGAAAAAAACCTTGAGCTGCTGCTGCGCTATGCGCCGGGCACGCCGTCATTCATTGTCGCCGATCCGGGGCGGATTCGCCAGGTGCTGTTCAACCTGCTTGGCAATGCGATCAAATTTACCGATCAGGGCTATGTGATGGTGCATGTGGAGCTGCTGAGCAAAGACAGCGCTCCCGACCGCAAACCGTGGCTGCGCGTGCGGGTGGAGGATACCGGCATCGGCATTCCGGAGAACAAGATCAATGGGCTGTTCGAGAAATTCATGCAGGTGGAAAGTGGCAGCACGCGGGCGCGGCAGGGCACGGGGCTTGGGCTTGCGATCAGCCGCAATCTGGTGACGCTGATGGGCGGCGATATTAGTGTGGCGAGCACGCCGGGGCTGGGTACGATCTTTACATGGATGATGCCGCTGCCCGAGGAAGGCACGCAACCGGTGACGACGGATTACAACGCCGCGCTGGTCGGGCGGCGGTTGCTGTTGGTGGATGATCTGGCACCCAACCGGCTGCTCTATAAAGAGACGCTGATGATGGCGGGCGCGGTGTGCCTTGTGGCGGAAAACGCCCGCGAAGCCTTGTCGATCCTTGCCTACGAGCAGGAAAATGCACGGGTGATGGATGCGGTGCTGACCGATTTCATGATGCCCGGGATCGATGGGTTGCAACTGGCGACCCGCATCCGCGAGGATGTGCGGTTCAAGCACTTGCCGATCATCATGCTCAGCTCGATGGGTGAGCAGGGGCTCATCAAGCGGTTCGACGAGGCGGGGGTGAATGCCTGCCTGAGCAAACCGGCAACGCGCCAGCAACTGATCGATACGCTGGTGCATGTGCTGGATGCGGCGAGCCGCGGGGTGAAATATGCGCTGATTACGGCGGAATCGAGCTCGGCGTTGAGCGTGAACCGGCTGATGTCGCGCGAGCGGGCGCTGCATGGCACGCATATCCTGCTGGTGGAGGATAACCGGGTGAACCTCGAAATCACCAGCGAAATGCTGACGCGGTTTGGCTGCCAGGTGAATACGGCGGAAAGTGGGCTGGAGGCGCTCGACCAGGTGCGCCAGCATGCGTTCGACCTGATTTTCATGGATTGCCAGATGCCCGAGATGGATGGCTTCGAGGCGGCGCGGCATATTGTGTCGATGAAGGCGGCCGGTGAAATTGCACCGGTGCCGGTGGTGGCGCTGACCGCCAATGCCCTGAAGGGCGACCGCGAGCGCTGCCTTGAAGCGGGGATGGATGACTACCTGAGCAAGCCCGTGCGCAAGGCCAGCCTTGAGGCGATTCTGCTGAAATGGTTGCGCCAGAAATTGGAGCAGCCCAATGGCGGCGAGTCGCTGGAAGCACAGGATGCACCGCCAGTGCCACCGCGCGCGGCGACGCTGCCCGGGGCGATGCCTGGTATCGACAGCACCGCCTTCAACAACGCGCAGGAAATGCTGGGTGATAAGTTGGGCACGGTGATTTCCTATTACCTTGAGGACGCGGAAAACTTCATCAACCGCATTGCCGAGGCGGTGGAGCGCAATGACCCTGACGCCGCCGTGCTGCCGGCGCACACGCTTAAAAGTTCGAGCCGCCAGCTGGGCGCGACGGAACTGGCCGACCTTGCCGCGCGCGCCGAGATTAATGCGCGCAACAGCGCCGGCGGGGTGGTGGCCGAAGACATTGCCGCGCTGGTGGTGCCCATGCGCGCGGCGCTGGGGCAATTGCGGCCCTTCTTTGAATCGGCCAGCGCAGCATGAGCAGGCCCTTGCTAACCATCCGCCAACGGCTTTTTCGCATCCATCTGGTGATTGCGCTGGTGGCGGTGCTGTTCGTTTCGGCGGGGATCGCGATCGCGGACTGGAGCATCACCCGGCGTGCGCTAATTCATGATTTTGAAAATAGCCTCGCCGCCGCAGCGCGTGGCAGCGCGACCTACCTGCAGCTGAAGGATATGAAGAGCCTGGCGATTCACCTGAGTGATTTTTATGCCCTGCCGGGGCTGAATACGCTGTGTGTGTATGATGCGCAGAACCGGCAGGTATCGGCGTGGCAGGCGGAGGGCGCATCGACCCAATGCCCCAGTTTTATCATGCATGAGGGGTTGGAAATCCAGTGGTTGCAGGTGGCGACCGCGATGCGGCTGATGCGTGGCGATACGTATGTTGGCGTGCTCTATGCGGATAGCGAGCTGGTGCTTTTCCGGCGCATTCTGGTGCGCAATGTGGGGGTGCTACTATCGTTGCTGCTGGTGGCGTATCTGGCGTGCCGGGCGTCATCCATCGCGGGCGGGCGGGCGATTACGCTGTCGCTAAAGGCGTTGCAAGAGCAGGTCGAATGCCTGACCAATAACGATTTCAGCGTCTGCACCGTGGTGCCGCCGATGACGACGGTGGAAACGGCCGGGCTGGCGGCGAGCATCACCGCATTTCGCACCCATCTGGCGATTGATACGCTGCCGCGCGCGGAGCTGAAACAGACCCGCAACTGGTATTGCCAGATCGTCTCGGGCTTGTTGATGACGCTCCGCCAGCGGCTGGATGCCCAATCGCCGCTGATTGATACGGTGGAGCATTACGAGCTGCTGCTGCAGATGGAATGGGGCAATGCGTTGCCAAGCCCGGTAGTGTTCGATATTGCGCGGCTGCTGAAGGCAAGCGTGGCGGCGGCGCGTGCCGAAATGCCGCGCAATGATCAGGTGCATGTGAGTGTCTCGCTACAATCCTCCATCCAGCATGAATGGCTGGGCCATCCGGATATTATTCGTTCGCTGCTGAAGCATCTGTTGCTGATCGCCCTGCGCCGCACGCGGGTGGGGGCGGTGTGCCTGCGCCTTGAGGTGGATGCCGAACCGGGCTTCGCCCAGCAGCATATGCTGCGTCTGAAGCTGGAGGATTCCGGCCCGCCGCTGCAACGCTGGCAGCTGCGCCAGTGGCTCGACCAGGTGAAAGACGACGTGCCGACGATTAACCTGAACCAGGATTTTTCGTGGGTGCTGACGGGACGGTTGTTCCATTATGTCGGCGGCGGGGCAACGGCGCAGACCGAGCCAGCCGGCGGGTTGACGCTGATGGGTTGGGTGCCGTTGCTGAAGCCGCATGACGCGGTGGCCCCGGTGGCCAGCAAAGCGCGCGCGGTGACAACCCACCACACGCTGCCGCCGCTGGTGATGGCGGTGGAGGAGCAGGCAGAGAAACGCCGTGAAACGCGCGCGCATCTGGAGCAGGCGGGTTGCCGCGTGTTCATGCTGGAGACGCATGCGCAGGCGTTGGAATGGGCCCCTGCGCTGCCGTTCTCGGCGATCCTGCTCAATGGGTTTCTGGCGGACACGCGCACGATTGTTGCCCGCCGCTTACGCACGCTGGCCGATGAGGGGCTGATGCCATCGATCCCGCTCTGGGCCATGGTGGCGCAGGCCTCTGTGCCAGAGCAGACCGCGTGGCAGGAGGCCGGGGTAAGCGCGCTGGTGAGCGTGCCGATGCAACAGGATCGCCTGCAGGCGCTGTGCCGCCAGTTGCACGCGCCCACGCCGGGTTTCTATCAGGTGTATGACGCCCATCTGCACGGCGATTTCCCAAGCTCGGTGATTATGCGGCTTTCGGAGCTGAACCGGGAAATGGCTTCGCAAGTGGCGCAGGTGGAGACGATTATGGCGCGCATGGCGCGCGGTGAAATGCCGGTGGGGGCGAGCGAAGATATCCATGCGGTGAAATCGGCATCGCTGACGCTGGGCTATTTCCGCCTGTCGGCGCTGATGACGGAAATCGAGCGCGCGATCACGGTCGATGGCTTCGCGCAGGAGCCTAAACACTGGGAAATCATTGCCCAGAGCCTGCAGCTGGCGGGGTTCGGCCAGCCCTGAATGCATGCAATTTGGTTGACGGCGCGGCAGTGGTTCATTACGCCTTTGCCATGGGCACACCGGATATCAATAGCCATGTGGGGCTGCGGCTGCGGCTGCGTCGCACCACGCTTGGGCTGACGCAGGAAGCGGTGGCGCGCGGCATTGGCGTTGCGGCGCAGCAGGTGCAGAAATATGAAAAAGGCACCAATGTCATGAATGTCAACCGGCTGCACGAATTCGCGCAGTTCCTGCATGTGCCGGTGGGGTATTTCTTCGATGGGTTGGGCAAAACGGATGCGGTGCATGCCTATGTCGAGCAGGAGGATCCATTCGAGGATGGCGGTAAGGCGGTGTCGGATCGTGAGTCGATTGAGATTGTGAAATCCTTCCGCCGCATCAAGGATCACGCGCTGCGCAAGCGGCTGGCGGATTTACTGCGCACCTTATCGCTCAGGGAACTTTAGGCGATTCTTTTTTCGGTGGTAAGAATCCGCGCTGGCCGGGCTTGGTCACGGTGTTGGCGGCTGGTTTTGGCTCACGGCAGCGGGCGGAACAGTATTTCACTTCATCCCACACACGTTCCCATTTTTTGCGCCAGGTGAACGGGCGGTTGCAGCCAGCGCACAGCTTGCTTGGCAGATCGGACTGGTGGACATGCTTGTTCATGCCCCCTTATAGCGCCGCGCCGGGTGGGAAAGCAATTTTAAAGGTAGCGGGTGACCCAGGCAGCGAGAACCTGGGCGACATAATCGGCGTCCTGGCGGCGGCGTAGCAGGTGGTCGGCATGGTCGAGCGAGATGAAGCTCTTGGGGTGCTTGGCGGCGCTGAAAATCTGGCCCGCATTCTTGATGCCGACGATGGTATCGCCGGGCGCGTGAAACACGATCAGCGCGCGGTTGAGATGGGCGATGCGGTCGGCCAGCGTGTGTTTGGCGATGTCTTCGAGGAACTGCTTTTTGATACGGAACGGGCGGCCGGCGAGATACACCTCGGCCTCGCCATGCATCTCGATTTCGGCGGTAACGGCGGTGAATTGCTTGGCGATATGTGATGGCTCCGATGGGGCGGCAATGGTGGCGACAGCCTTCACCTCGGGCAGGCGATGGGCGCTGGCGAGCACCGCGGCGCCACCGAGCGAATGGCCGATGAGCAGGCGCGGCGCTTCATATTCCTGCTTCAACCAGCTGGCCGCAGCGACGAGATCATCCAGGTTGGAGGAGAAGTTGGTGTTGGAAAAATCGCCCTCGCTATGGCCCAGCCCGCTAAAATCGAAGCGCAGCACGGCGATGCCGTGGCGCGTCAACTCGCTGCAGATCTGGGTTGCGGCGAAAATATCCTTGGTGCAGGTGAAGCAATGGGCAAACAGGGCGTAGGAAAGCGGCGGGCCATCCGGCAGGTCGAGCCGTGCGGCGAGAAGGGTGCCCTGGGATCCGATGAATTCGATAGCTTCAGTGCGCATAGGTTTAGAACTGATACGGCATTTTTTTATGCAGGTCGGTCTCAAGCTGGGTCAATTCCGTGTCCAGGCGCTCGACGTTGCGGGTTTCATTCGGTGTCGTGGCCTTCACTTCGGCAAGGCGCTGCTTGGCGTTTTCAAGCGTGATATAGGCCGCGTCACGGATATGCTGCTGCATGAAGAAGCGTGCTAAGGAGAGTTGCAGCGTTGCCGCATCCAGCGAGGGCAGGCGCTGGGCGGTGGCGGCGATGGCAGCATAGCTCTCATCGAGTTTGCTGCGGATGTCGGCCGGGTCGGCCTCTTTGGGCAGTGGGGTGGACTCGGGCACGCTGACGCTGCGCACGCGCGCATGGGTGTATTGCGCGTCGCGCGGGGCCAGTTGGGCGATGACCTGGCGCAACGCATCGAAGTTATAGGCCCCGGCGGCGAGCGCGGCGACGGGCACCATCAGCGTGTGCTCCTCTTTTTTGCCATCGGCGGTG
Organism: Pseudomonadota bacterium; assembly: GCA_040384265.1. Classification (GTDB taxonomy): domain Bacteria; phylum Pseudomonadota; class Alphaproteobacteria; order Rickettsiales; family UBA3002; genus QFOX01. Next base: position 255,701 of record JAZKJM010000004.1, read on the forward strand.
TAGCTTAGCATGACCACGGTCGCAGGCATGGCTTTGGATGTGGCGCGGGCCAACTGGTCGGTATAGGGCCGCGCGGCGCTTGCATCCTCGGGGTGCATGTCAAAGGCCATATGGGCAAGGGTAAGGTTGCGCATATAGGCGCGGGTTTGCACGGCGGTGGGGGCGGGTGCTGGTTTTTTATGCACCGGGCGCGGGCTGCTGCAGCCGCTGAACGCCAGCAACAGAGCGGCTGCGCAGAGCGTGATGCCTAAACGGGGCAGTGGAATGGATGGCATGCAGCAATTCTCCAAGCGAGGCGTTACCCAGATGCTATAGCACAGACAAAGCAGCGGTAAAATGAAGAAAGTGGAGCGATCATACATGGAAAATTTATGTGCTGGCGGCTAGTATCCGCGGATGTAAGCGACGACGGAAGCATAAAAGGCAGTGGCACCATGACGACAAGTAACCTGATTGTGGCATTGGTGGATGCGCATCCCAAGGCCATCCTGCTGCTGTATTCGGCGCGCAAACTGGCGCGTGAGAAGGGCTACCGCTGGCGCATCGTGCATGTGGAGCGCACGGATACGGTGCGCGGCAGCGACGAGGGGGCGGAGGAGCGCCTGCGCCGCCTGTTCACGCTTGCCGAGCAAATGGGCGCCGAGGTGCAGCAGATTCAGGCCGAGACGCTGGAGCGTGGCCTGCAGCAGCTGATTGATGTCGAAAAAGCGGTGCTGGATACGATTGTCATCGGCATCACCAAGAAAAAGGGCCGCTTTGCATCGCTTTGGGAGCGTTCGCAGCGGGTGCGCGCCACCCGTTTGGCCCGCCATTATGCGGGGGTGGAGGTGGTGCCGCTGGGCGGGGCCACGTATAAACGCCAGTTCCGCTGGCCAGTGCGGCGGCAGCAATGGGTGCATTTCATCTATGCATTTATGGCCGTTGGCGTGGCCTATCTGGTCGCGGCGGCGCTGGAGGAAGTATTGCCGCCGGCGCTGTTTCGTATCAACATCCAGAATATCAGTGTGTTGTTCATGACTGCCTGTGCCTTCACGGCGGGGCGCTATGGGTTGTTGCCGGGGTTGGTGGCGGCGGTGCTGAGCGCAATGATCTATAACTATTATTATGTGCCGCCGATTCGCAGCCTTGAGCTGTTGACCGTCACTAAGGGACTCAGCATGGCGCTGTTTTTCCTGGCGGCGGTGCTGATTTCAATTTTCACCGGGCGGGCGCGGCTGCATGGTGAGCGCAGCGCGCAGCGGCAGCGTAGCACGGAGGTGTTGTTCATGCTTTACCGCATTGCCAGCAACGCCTTCTCGCGCCAGCAAGCGCTGGAGGTGCTGCAGCAAAAACTAGCGGAAATGCTGCATATTGAAGTGGCATTCTTCCTGCCGCGGTTGATGCAGGCCGATACAATCGAAGCCGCAGTGCCGGCCGATCTGGTGCTGGATGAGCGTGACCGCCGGGCGCTGGAAACATGCTGGAGCGAAATCAAGACAACCGGGCTTGCCTCGCCATCGCACACGCTGGCGAGCTGGCGGTTTAAGCCGATGGTCACGCCGAGCGGCATTATCGGCATCTTCGCGGTGCGTCCGCGGGCAGGCAGCATTCTGGAACCCTGGCAGGCCGGTTTGCTGGCGGGCATTGCCGACCAGACGGCGATTATTATCGAGCATCTCGAACTCACCCGTTCGATGGAGAGCGCCCGCCTTAATGAGGAGCGCGAGAAGCTGCGCACCATGCTGCTTTCGAGCGTGAGCCATGACCTCAAGACGCCGCTGGCGGGCATCATGGGCGCGTTGCGGGTGCATCGCAGCGTGGGGGAACGGTTGACGCCCGAGGCGCGCGCCGACCTGCTCAACGACGCGCTGGAAGAGGCGCAGCGGTTGGATAGTTTTATCACCAACATCCTCGATATGACGCGACTGGAGAGTGGTGAAATCAACTTCCGGCCGGACTGGCACGATATGCAAGGCGTGGTGCAGCAGGTGGTTAAGCGCATGCAGCATCGCCTGCATACACGCCGCTTGACGGTGGTGCCATGCGAGCAGGCCATCGAGGTGCTGATGGATGACACGATGACCGAGCAAATCCTTCAAAACCTGCTCGATAATGCATGCAAATACACCGCGCCGGATGTGGAGATTACCATCACCATCATCATTTGCGAGAAGAGGGGCGTGTGCTGCGCAGTGCGCGATACCGGGACGGGGATTCCGGAGGATAAATTAGCCAGCGTGTTCGATAAATATGCGCGGCTGCAGAAGAAGGATAGCCAGGTGGCAGGCACCGGCCTTGGCCTTGCAATCAGCAAAGCGGTGATGGAAGCCCAGGGCGGCTCGATATGCGCAGAGAACCACCCCGATGGTGGCGCGGTGTTCACGTTCTGCTTCCCGCAATGGCGCCCGGTTGAGGCCCACGAGCCCCATAAGGAATAGGCTTAAGCGGCGCTTTGTTTTGGCGATGGGAGGATTTCCATCCGGTAGCCGATGCCGGGCTCGGTCATCAGGTATTGCGGATCGGCGATGGTGCGCTCGATCTTGGCGCGCAGCTGACCGACATACACACGCAGATATTGCACGTTATGCGTATGCGCCACGCCCCAGACTTCGCTCAGGATATGTTTGTGGGTCAGCATTTTGCCGCGATTGACCATGAAATAACGCAGCAATTCATATTCCTTCGGCGTGAAGGAAATCAGCGCATCGTCGAGATACACCTCGTGGCGCACCAGATCCATCCGCAGGCTGCCGTTGGTCAGCTCCGGCTCGCCCGCTTCCTTGGTGGTGGCTTTGCGTAGGCTGGCGTGGATGCGGGCCAGCAGCACATCCGGGTTGAAGGGTTTGGTGACGTAATCATCCGCGCCGAGTTCGAGCGCTTTGATAATCTCGTTATCGTCATCGCGCACGCTGCAGACGATGATCGGCATCAGCGACCATTCACGCACCTGGGTGATGACTTCTTTGCCGTCGATATCGGGCAGGCCGAGATCCAGCACCATGAGCTCCGGGCGGATGGAGGCGCTCAGGCGCACGGCCTCGCGGCCATTGTCGCACTCGACGACTTTATAATCCGCGCTTTCGAGCGAGATGGTGAGCAGCTTGCGGATGCGCGGTTCATCCTCGACGATGAGTACGGTGTTTTTGGCCGACATGCAGTGCTCCTTGATGAGTGCCTCTGATGGGATAGAGGCATTTATGGGATCTTTATTTTTTTTAGGACAGCCCGCATAGCGACTTAAGATCATCATCGGTTACGGTGCTTATATCCACTCCCTTTCTACCGCTCAATCAGTCACTCGGCAAGCAACAACAGAAAAAATTAAACCACGGAGGATAGCATGCACGGATCACTCGCACAGATGCGTCAGGAAATTCTGGTCAATGGTTTGGTCGATAACAGCCATGAATGGATGGTGTGCGACTGGCAGGCCCTGTGTGCCCAATTATTGCAGCAATGGAACCGCTTAAGCGCTTCCGACCTGGAAGATGTAGGCCCCAGCCGCCGCGAATTGGCGGCCCTGGTGCAACGCAAATACGACATCGCGTTGCCACTGGTAGAGAATTACCTCGCTAACCTGGAGCGCACCTTGCCGCTGATCCAAAACGAGCCAACCTATCGTTTCGCCTAGTCGGTGATGATGGGTTTTTCGGTGGTGATGCGCAGCCAGCGGGCGAGTGGGTTGATCGCCCAGCCTTGCAACAGCAGCGATGCCGAGACGATGATAAAAGCCACGTTGAAGTAAAATTGGCCGTTCTCGACGCCCGAAAGTGCTGGGATCAACGCGAGGTAAATCGGGATGGCACCGCGCAGGCCAACCCAGGAAATGAAGCTCTTTTCCTTCCAGCTGAAGCCGCTTTTGATGAGGCTGAGGCCGACTGCCACCGGCCGGGCGACCACAATCAGCACCACCGCAATGAGCACGGCGGGAATGATATATTCCACCAGCTTGGAGGGGGTGACAAGCAGGCCGAGCGTGAGCAGCATCACCAATTGCGCGATCCAGGCCATGCCGTCGTTGAAATGCTTGATGAGCGAGATTTTCTGGTAGCCGCTGTTGGCAAAAGTGACGCCCGCGAGATACACGGCGAGGAAGCCACTGCCACCGACCATGTTGGTGCCGCCAAAAATCAGCAAGCCGCCGGTGAGCACGACGACTGGATACAGGCCCGCGCCAAAGCGCACGAAGCGCAGCAAGGCGGTAAGACTCATGCCACCCGCATAGCCCAGCAGCAGGCCGAGGCCCATTTGCTGGATAAACAGGCCCGCGATCGACACCCATGTGGGCGCCGTGCTGGCGGTGATGAGGCTGACGCAGGTGAAGGTGAGAAACACCGCCATCGGGTCGTTGATGCCGGACTCCACTTCGAGCGTGGCGCTGACGCGCTCTTTCAGGTGAATGCCGCGCTGGTGCAGCAGCAGGAACACGGCTGCCGCATCCGTCGAGGCGACGATGGAGCCGAGCAGGAACCCGTGAAGTGTGTTCAGGCCCATCAGCCAAATGGCGAAGGCGGCGGTGATGGAAGCAGTGATGAGCACGCCGAGCGTGGAGAGCATGAAGGCCGGTTTCACGGCGATTTTGAATTGGCTCATATGCGTGCGCAGCCCGCCATCGAACAGGATCATGGCCAGCGCGATGGAGCAGATGAGGAAAGCGGAGTTCTTATCATTAAAGACAATGCCGCCGGGGCCGTTTTCACCAAACAGAATGCCGACGGCAAGGAAAGTGAGCAGCACCGGGGCACCAAGGCGCGAGGAAAGTTGACCGGCAAGCATGCTCAGCATCATCAGAAAGGCGCCGAGGAAGATGAATTGACTGCCGTGATCCAAAGCTCATACTCCATTGTAAAATAATAAATAATTCATTAAACGCTTTCTTAATGCAAACACTATAGGATGAAAATGCCGAAAAATACAGGTCGCATGCGCGTGGTACGAGTATTTTTTCGCAGGGTGTGTCGCATGCGCGGCGTATCAGTAAGATAACGAAACGGAACGATGATGAAACCAACGCCCAAATCACGCAAACGCCTTGGCATCACGCTGCTGCTTCTGCTGGTGGTCGCCGGTGGTGGTTGGGCCTTGCTGCGCGGCGACCGCGCGGCGGATGATGCGGCCAAGGCGCTGACGGCAACCGTCGCCAAAGGCGATGTGGAAGAAACCGTGACCGCGCAGGGCAAGCTGGAGCCGAAAGAATATGTCGATGTGGGCGCGCAGGTGTCGGGCCAGTTGACGAAGCTGCATGTCGAGATTGGCGACATGGTAAAAAAAGGCCAGCTGCTCGCGGAAATTGATCCGAAAGTCTACGAATCGGAGATGGAAGTCGATCAGGCGAAGCTGAAATCGCTCAATGCCCAGATTGATCAGCAGCAGGCGCAGCTGGTGCTGGCTAAACAGGTCTATGCGCGCAACGTGAACCTCTTCAAACAAAAAGCGGTGAGCCGCGAGGAGCTGGAAACGAGCACCGCCAACCGCGATGCGGCGGTGGCGACGCTGGCCTCGCTGAAGGCGCAGGCGGAAGAGGCGATGTCATCCCTCAAAGGCGCGAAGGCGAACCTAAGCTACACCAAAATTTATGCGCCGATGGATGGCACGGTGACCTCGCAAACCACGCGGCAGGGCCAGACCATTAATGCTAACCAAAGCGCGCCGACGATTATGCAGGTGGCCAACCTCGATGTGATGACCGTGCGCGCGCAGGTGGCGGAGGCGGATGTGTCGCGCCTCAAGGCCGGGATGGATGTGTATTTCACCACGCTTGGCGCGGGTGACCATCGCTGGGTGGGCACCGTGCGCCAGATTTTGCCAACGCCCGAAACCATCAACGATGTGGTGCTATATGATGCGCTGGTCGATGCCGATAACAGCGATCACTCGCTGATGACGGGCATGAGCACACAGATGTTTTTCATCATCGGCTCGGCGAAAGATACGCTGACGGTGCCATTCACCGCGCTGCGCAAACCGCTGCCGGACCAGAATTCGGATGCAGGCAAGGCCTATCAGGTGGAATTAAAAGGCGGTGAAAAACGCACGGTGATGGTCGGGCTGATGACGCGCACGAAGGCGGAAATTAAATCCGGCCTCGCGCAGGGCGATGTGGTGGTGCTGCCGCTGGCGGTGGTGACGGCGAAACCGGCAGGTGGCAAAATGCCGATGGGCCCGCGCCTGTGAGCGCGCCACCGCCATTGCTGCAGCTGGATCAGATCCACCGCCATTACCAAAGCGGCGACACGGTGGTGCGGGCGCTCGATGGCGTGACGCTGACCATCGGCACGGGCGAATTTGTGGCGATCATGGGCCAGTCGGGCTCGGGCAAATCGACGCTGATGAACATCATCGGCTGTTTGGATAAACCCGACGGTGGCAGCTACCGCATTAACGGTCAGGACATCGCGCAGTTCGAGGGCGATGCGCTGGCGGCGTTGCGGCGCGAAACATTTGGCTTCGTGTTCCAGCGTTATAATTTGCTGGCGACGGCGACGGCGGAAGAGAATGTCGAAATTCCGGCGATTTATGCGGGCCTTGGTAAGGCGGCGCGGGTGGCGCGGGCGCGCGCATTGCTCACCAAGCTGGGCATTGGCAACCGCGCGGATCACCGCCCGGCGCAGCTTTCGGGCGGGCAGCAGCAGCGGGTGGCGATTGCGCGGGCGCTGGTCAATAACCCACAAGTAATTTTGGCGGATGAACCAACCGGCGCGCTCGACAGCAAAAGCGGCGCCGAGGTGATGGCGCTGCTGAAAGCGCTGCATGCGGAAGGCACAACGGTGATTCTCATCACCCATGATGAGCAGGTGGCGATGCATGCGCACCGCATTATCCGCCTTGCCGATGGGCAAGTGATGGACGATACGGGTGCGGTGGAAGGCGGTGAGGGTACGACGCCAACAGTGCCGCGTACGCCGCAGCCGACCGTGTTGCCAGAGCTGATGGAGACCGCGAAAATGGCGTTGCGCGCGTTGCGGGTAAATTTGTTTCGCACGTTGCTCACGTTGCTGGGCATTGTGATTGGCGTCGCCTCGGTGGTGGTGATGCTGGCGGTGGGTAATGGCAGCAAACAGCAGGTGCTGAGCCAGATTTCGGCAATGGGCACGAACTTGCTTTCGGTGCGGCCCGGCGCGCCCGGCATCCGCCCGACGGGCGATCAGGTGACGCTGGTGCCGGCGGATGCGAAGGCGCTGCAGAATCTGCCCAATGTTGACCTTGTGATGGGTGAACGCAACGGGCGGCAAACGGTGCGCTATAAAAATATCGATTATCAGACGAGCATCAATGGCACCGATTACACCTTGCCGATGATTAAGGACTGGGCGCTGGAAAGCGGCAGTTTCTTTAACGATCGCGACATGGCGAGCTATGCACCGGTCGCCGTACTTGGGCAAACGGTGAAGAAGAATTTATTCCCTGACAGCGATCCCATCGGCCAGTATGTGCTCATCAAAAACGTGCCGTTCGAGGTGATCGGTGTGTTGAGCAGCAAGGGCGCATCCTTCATGGGCGACCAGGATGATGTGGTGTTTGTGCCGTTCACCACCAGCACCATTCGCCTGTTCGGACGGGTGTATGTGTCGGCGATTACGGTAAAGGTGCATGATGTGAGCCGCATCGACGAGACGCAAACCGCGATCAGCGACCTGCTCATCGCGCGCCACCGCAAGGAGGATTTCAGCATCCGCAACATGAGTTCCATCCTCGATATGGCGACGAGCACACAGAACACGCTGACGATTCTGCTCGGCGCGGTGGCGGCGATTTCATTGCTGGTGGGCGGCATCGGCGTGATGAACATCATGCTGGTCAGCGTCACCGAGCGCACGCGCGAAATCGGTATCCGCATGGCCACCGGCGCGCGCAAGAAGGATATTATGCTGCAGTTCATCACCGAGGCGGCGGTGGTCTGCACCATCGGCGGGCTGGCCGGGTTGTTTATCGGTTTCACGGTGGGTGCCGGGCTGAGCATGGCGGGTGTCAGCATGCTGTTTTCCGTCGCACCGGCGGCGCTGGCGTTTAGTTGCGCGGTGGGCACCGGCTTACTTTTTGGTTACCTTCCCGCAAAAAAAGCGGCGGATCTTGATCCGGTCGTTGCCCTCTCATCGGAGTGATTATGCGTCGCGCGAGTGTTCTGTGTGTGCTGTTGCTGAGTGCCTGTTCACTGGCGCCGGATTACCTGCGGCCGGAAGTTGCATTTCCCAATCAGTGGGAAACGCCGCAGGCGACCGCGCAAGCGATTCCCGCGCGCTGGTGGGAAGGCTTCAACAGCCCGGCGCTGAATGCGCTGGTGACGCAAGCCCTCGCGCAGAATACGGATCTGGCTGCCTCCATCGCCCGGGTGGCGCAGGCGCGCGGCGATGCGCGCATTGCGCGTGCCAGCCTTTACCCGCAGGTGGATGCCACGGCCAGCCACGGGCGGCGCGTGTATGACAGCAAAACCGTCACCGGCGATCGTAACACCTCGCAAGCGGGCCTGAATGTGGCGTATGAGCTCGACCTGTTTGGCGCGAACCGCTCGGCGCGCGAGGCAGCCTCATTCACGCTTGAAGCGAGCGCATACACGCGCGACGCGCTGGCGCTGGTGGTGGCATCCGATGTGACGAGCGCCTATGTGACGCTGGTGACGACCATGGAGCAGCAGCGCATCGCGCAGGCAAACCTGAAAAACAACACCGATGTGCTGAAAATCATCCAGGCGCAATATGACGCGGGCCGCCGCTCGGCGCTGGAGCTGGCGCAGCAGAAAACAACCGTGGCGACCACGCAGGCAACCATCGCCACGCTGACCCGCGAGGCGGAGATTAGCCGCCATCAGCTGGCAGTGCTGTGCGGTGTTGCGCCGCAAGGTTTTGCACCGGCAACGGAGGCATTCAGCGCGCTTGCGGTGCCTGCCATTGCGCCGACATTGCCCGCCGCAGTGCTGGAGCAACGGCCCGATGTGCGCGCCGCAGAAGCACAGCTGAAAGCCGCCAATGCCGATATTGGCGCGGCGCGCGCGGCGTTTTTTCCGAGCGTTTCGCTTGGGTTGAACGGCAGTTGGGTGGATGGTGGCAGCACCGGCCTCAGCCTTGCGGGTGATTTACTGGCGCCGATTTTCCACGGCGGCGCGCTGCAAGGCCAGCTCGATGTGAGCACGGCGCGTAAGGAAGAACTGGTCGCCACCTATCGCGGTGCGGTGCTGGCGGCGCTGCGCGAAGCGAGCGATGCGCTCTCGGCGGCGAAGGCGGCGGATGCGCGCGAACTGGCGCTGGCTGAAGCGGCCCGCCAATCGCAACAGGCTTACGGCTTAGCGAAAGCGCGTTATACTAATGGTGCGATTGATTACCAAACCCTGCTCGACACCCAGCGCACGCTGTTTTCAACCGAGGACGCGTATGCGCTTGCACACCGCGAGCGGCTGCAAGCAGTGACGGATGTTTATAAATCGCTCGGCGGAGCACCGTAGCGCGCCCAGCGGCTCGCCAGCATGCCGCACAGAAAAAGCTGCAGCGGGTGATAGACCATGATCGGCAGCAAAATAAGCCCGAGCGCGGGATTGCCGGCAAACATCAGCTGCGCAATCGGCACGCCCTGGGCGAGGCTTTTCTTCGAACCGCAGAACACCGCCGCCGCGCGATCCGCTGCGTTGAAGCGTAGCAGGCGGCATAGCCCGGTGGTGAAGCCAAGCACCAGCGCAAACATCAGCAATGCGCCCATCACCACGGCGAGGATGACGGCAATGCCTTCCTGCTTCCACACGCCCAGCTGCATCGAATCGCAAAACGAGGTATAGACCAGCAGCAGGATAATAGCGCGATCCAGCGTGCTGACGCGTTTTTTGTGACGCAGCGCCCACGCGCCCAGCCATGGCCGCACCAGCTGGCCCAGTAGCAGCGGCAGCAGCAGCCATGTCATAAGATCAAGCACCACCGGCCCCAGCGGAATGCTTGCGGCAGCATGCGGGATCAGCGTCATCCAGAGCGGCGTCAGCAGAATGCCAAGCAGGCTCGATAGCGTGGCGTTAAACACCGCCGCGGCCACATTGCCGCGCGCCGCTGCCGTCATCGCCACCGAGGACGAAACGGTGGAGGGCAGGGCGCAGAGGAAGAAAAACCCAAGCTGCATATCCGCCGGAATCAGTCCGCCCGCAAGGCGCAGGCCCAGCCATCCCATCAGTGGAAACAGCAGGAAGGTGCTGCCCTGCACGACAATATGCAGCCGCCAGTTCAGCGCGCCTGCCTTCATCGCCGGCAGGGAAAGCAGCACGCCATGCAGGAAAAAGATGAGCGCAACCCCCAGTTTGGTCAGCAATTCCGGGTGCATCCACCCGCCATGCGCGCCCGGCGCCGGGAAAACCGCCGCCAGCGCCATGGCCGTCACCATGCCGAGCATAAACCCATCCACCCGCCATGTGCGGCGAGGGTGGCTGCTGGTGTCGCCGCCACTCGCAGATGCATCCGCCGCCGCACCACCCACGCGCAGCGATGCCTCAACTACCGCCGCCGCTATCCTCGGCGGTGCCGATACGGTCGGTTCTGATCCCATACAATGCCCTCCCACCGCCAAAATCCGCATCAAAAATGCACACGCGCCCAGCGCGCCGCGCACCTGCGCAAGCCCATAGCCCGAACCCGCCGCCCACGCCAGCATTGATGGTGCTTGCAAATTAAAACCGTTACGCTATGAAGCACCCTCTTTCAGCGCAAAAGCGCATGGTGACGCGGGGTGGAGCAGCCCGGTAGCTCGTTAGGCTCATAACCTAAAGGTC